>CAKZLT010000093.1 GCA_937127195.1 uncultured Saprospiraceae bacterium | reverse complement strand
AAGGCGAGTATTTTTAACGCAGTATAAATGAAAAACAATAAGTTCGACTGGTAGGTTATTTTTTGCCTACTCCCTAAGTACATGAACAAAAGTAATCCCATATTCTAACTCGTCTTTTTTCTATTCATGTACTTATTTATCAAAATAATCAACAACTAAATACTATAAAAATGAAAACACCCTTTATTCTTTTCTTTCTTTTCCTTTTTTCTGTTCATGCAAACGCTCAAATAACTTCTTTTTATACTGCCGAAACAAGTACTAATTTTAATAAAAAAACAGGCTATAATATTTTAAAATCTAACCAAAAGGAAGGAAAAATTGCCTATAAGAGCCTCAATGAAAATGTCATTGATGTTGAAATCTCTTGGAGATTTGAGAAAATAAATGCCACACCAAACGATGTTGTTTCATTGACATTTGGAGAAGACAAAACCGTCACTCTTCAATACTATATAAAAACAAGAAAAAGCTTTATTATAGAAAATGGCAAGTCAACCGAGGTCAATTTTATAGATAGTTATTCTTATCAAAAAGGATTTGAGCAGCATAATTTCATGCTTCGAATTACCCCCGATTACTTCCAAATTATGCAAACAGGAGAACTTGGTCATACCTATTTTCTAAAACCTCTTGCCTTTGATAGTAGAGATTTTGTGCTAGAAGCACAAGCCAACACACCCCTTGATGTCAATGTTAGTTTACTCGAATATCATTTTTCAAAATTGACCTGTGTTGCCAAAAACAATTTAAGTATTCGAGCATCCAATAGTCTTTCTAGCAAAAAAATTGGCTCAATTCCTTATGGCGAAGCGGTTATAGTATTGAATAAAACAGCTCAGTCACAGGGCTTTAAAGAAATGATTTACAACGAAGTAGTTGATACGAAAGGAAATATAAAAGTAGATGATTTGAGTAGTAAAATGATTAAAATACTATACAAAGGTCAAATCGGTTATGCTTATGGCGGCTATTTATTACCAATAAGAAAATACAAAAAAGGGGAAGATGATAAATATTTTCCTAATTTAAGCGGTTGGACAAGTTCATCAATTATTTTTGACCAAATGTTTGATAACGAATATTTAGCTTTCAAAAGCCTAAAAATAGATTTTCGAGACGATTACTGGAAAGGCTTGAGTGCGTCTCAACGTGGCTTAGTTCTAAAAAAGCTTTTTCCTAACCTTAAAATGTTTGAAGAAAAAAATTTTAAAAAACTCATTCAATCAAAAAAAATTGCCACTGATGATGAAGAAAACCCAAATCCCGTTTTATATGCTGATTATAAAGAAGTAGAATACATTGAAAATGAGATAGATGAAGCACTCACTTCTGGTATTTTACATTTTAATAAAAATGAACCCATTGTATTTGAATACATAGAAAAAAGTTATGATTCTCTAGAAAAGTTAGGCACAAAAACGGCTTATATCACAGCAAGCACCCTAAATATGCGCCAAACCTCTGACCCTAAAAGTGACATTATTGCTAAGATTCCTTTTGGCGAAAAAGTAGAAAAACAATACCAATCTGTTCTCAAAATTTCCATTATTGGCAACCTTCGAGGAGCTATGAAAAAAGTCAAATATGGCAACCAAACAGGCTACGTTTTTGATGCTTACCTCTCTCCTATCCAACCTCCCAAGCGTAAAATGTCTTCGTATGATATTAATAAAATGATACGAAAATCCACTATATTAGAGCATTTTTCAGATAATGGTATAGGAAGAACCTTTTGTAAAACAGCCCATTATTCTCCCAATTGGACTATTGTTTACGCTAGAGATAAACACCAAATTGTCAAGGCATTCAGAAAAGCATTTCCTAACCTAGAAATGCTTAAATTCAAATGGGATGAAAAACAACAAGATTATAATATCACGACCAATAGCAATAAAATCACGATACATCAAACTACAAGTAGTTGGTGTATTGTTTTGGGTAACGAAACCGATGACGAGCGACCTATCATTATTATAGAAACAATTGATAAGGGGATTCAAAAAGTAACTATTGTCGATGAATTTATGGGTGATTAATTTTTTCAAAAAGCAAAATAAAACCCCAAAAGAGTAATATATTATAGCATTAGGAACTGTCCTAACGAATGATAAATAGAAAAATCGTTAATATTCAATTAAGTACATGAGTAGAAGTAATCTCGTAATTATAAGGAAGTATTTTTTTTGTTCTATGATTTTAAAAAATGTGAGTATAGCGAGCTATACGAATATTTTCAAAGAAATAGAGCAGAAAAAAGATAAGTTAGAATACGGGATTACTTTTGCTCATGTACTTAATCTAACCAAACTTAATTTTATGAAATTATTCAGTAAAATCATGCTATTCAGCATCAGTATTTTAACCGTATTTAGTTGTCAAGAAGCATCTAACGAAATTACATTAACCTCCGAAAACATGGTTTCAGACCTCCAAAGGACGTTAATTGAAGCCAAAGAAGGTGCTGTTATTATTATGCCCGAAGGTAGCTATGAGTTCAATCGACCTATTTCTTTAAATGATATTCCGAAGGTAACCCTCAAAGGTGCAGGAATGAAAAAGACCATTTTATCATTCAAAGAACAAATAGAAGGCGGTGAAGGTATGATAGTAAAATCCATCGACGGCTTGACGCTCGAAGGATTTACAATTGCAGACTCAAAAGGTGATGCACTCAAAGTTCAGGACTGCAAAAATGTCGTTATTCGCGCAGTAGAAACAACATGGACAGGCGGTAAATTAGCTACAAATGGCGGTTATGGCTTATATCCTGTCACTTGTACCAATGTATTAATGGAAGATTGTGAAGCTTCTTTTGCTATGGATGCGGGGATTTACTTAGGTCAATCGACCAATGCTGTGGTTCGTAACAACTACGTTCACAATAACGTTGCAGGTATCGAAATTGAAAACACTATCAATGCCGACGTTTATGGTAATAAAGCCGTTGAAAATACAGGTGGTTTATTAATTTTTGATATGCCTGATTTGCCTCAAGCAAATGGAAACAACATCAAAGTACATGATAATATGGTAGAAAATAATAATGGCGAAAACTTTTCCCCAGAAGGAATTGTCGTCCATATTTTACCTCCAGGAACAGGTGTTTTAATTATGGCACACAAAAATATTGAGTTATTTAATAATGAAATCAAAGGTCATAATACCGTTTCGATTGCTATTAATAGCTGGCAATTTACAGGTAGAACTTACAAATCCGAAGCATACGACCCCTTTTGCCATGGTTTGAATATTTATAATAATAAAATCGCTATGGGCGAAGGCAACACTGATGTTACCACTGACTTTGGAAAACTTTTCACAGCCTTAGGGCAAGGAAAACCAATCGGAATTGCTTATGATGGGGTTATCAATCCAACGCATTTTAACGAAGATGGAACGATGAAAACTGAACATAAAATCTGTATTCGTGAGAATGGAGAAGTACCTTTTATGAATCTAAATGCTTATAAAGCAATGGGTGAAAATGGGCTAGACATGACCAAATTAGCCAGTGCTATCGAAATGGATGCAAGCCGTTTTGATTGCGAAGTTGCTCCACTTAATTTAGGAGATTTTAGTACTTGGTTAGCTGAATAGCTTTCCTTAATTTGTAGTTATTAGATATTTGTTAATTGATGACTTTTGTTAGTAGCATGGGAACCAAACAAAAGACTATATTACAAAACCTTGCGTAACATCAGTTACTAATTACAACTTAATCGAGTATCGGATTCCTTAAAAGGCATCCGATGCTTTTTCAAACTACCAAAAATAAGGGCATGAGAAAGAGCTTTTTTATTATAGCCATCGTTGCTATAACTGTTTTTTTATTAGAACAATGTACCACGTCAAGTACTGCTGTTAATATTTCGCCCGTCGGCGAACCATTCAAAAAACTATCCGATTATAATTTTTTTAAAGGAAATCAAGCCGATTTAACGCCCAATGAAGGTGTTTTACTTTATGACTTGAACACTCCTTTATTTACCGATTACGCCAAAAAAGCACGATTCGTTTGGATGCCTAAAGGCAAAAGCGCAGGCTATCAAACAGGTGACTTGACCGTTGATTTTCCTGTGGGAGCAGTTTTGATTAAAAATTTTTATTATGAAAATGACGAAACCAATCCAGCGGCAGGCAAAAAAATTATTGAAACACGTCTATTAATTCATCAAAAAACAGGTTGGGAAGCCAATTCTTACATTTGGAACGAAAGCCAAACAGATGCCTTATATGATGTAGTTGGTGATATTAAAAAGGTCAGTTGGACAAATGCCGAAGGCAAAAATCAAACGGTTAACTATATCATCCCAAATAAAAATCAATGTAAAGGCTGCCATTCTTACAAACAAAAATTAATGCCAATTGGCCCAAAAATTCGTAACTTGAATAAAGAACTCGTATATCAAGATACCATTCAAAATCAACTTCAAAAATGGTCTGATATAGGTTACCTAGCTGGATTTAATTCAACAGATAAGCATCCAAAAGTAGCCAAATGGGACGACCAAACAGCAGGCACACTCAACGAAAGAGCTATTGGATATTTAGATGTGAATTGCGGGCATTGCCATAATTTATATGGACCTGGTGGAACAACTGGACTCAATTTGGTTTATGGTGCAGAACTTGATTTGAACTTAGGTATCCATAAACCACCTGTTGCAGCAGGGCGCGCTTCTGGAGGTTTTGATTTTGCCATCGAACCAAACAATCCTGATGTTTCTATTATGATACATCGCATGATTTCTACTGAAGCTGGCGTAATGATGCCAGAGTTAGGGCGTACTTCAACACATAAAGAAGGCGTTGCTCTTATCAAAGAATGGATTAAAAAAATGGAACTTTAATTTGGCTACTAGCGATTCAATTACTTCATGCGAGCAATTAAAAACTAGCAACTAATAAAACCAAATATTATGAAACTACTGCATACAATAATTATTCTATTAATGCCTTTCTGGGCATTTTCGCAAACTCAAACCATTCGAGGTAATATAAAAGATAAGGTCACTCAACAATCTATTATTGGAGCAACAGTTGTTGTATCTAGTGTCAAAAACGAAGGAATTTTAGCCACTTCCACCGACTTAGCAGGTAACTTTGAAATAGAGAATGTTCCTTTAGGTCGTCAAACTATTCGATGTACTTTTGTTGGTTATCAAGACTTTGAGAGTGAAGGTTTCATTGTGAGTTCTACTAAAGAAGTTTTTTTGGAAATCGAAATGATAGAAGGTGGAATAGACGTTGGAGAAGTAGTCGTAAGTGCTTCTAACAATGTCAACGCGCCTATAAATGAGCTTTCTGTGGTAAGTACACGGTCTTTTTCGGCAGACGAAACCGATCGAATCGCAGCTAGTGTCAATGACCCTGGGCGAATGGCAATGGCTTATCCTGGTGTTGCACAAGGCAGCGATGACACCGAAAATGATATTATCATCCGAGGAAATTCTTCTTTCGGAATGCTTTGGCGACTCGAAGGTATTGATATTCCAAATCCTAATCACTTCGCAAGGCCAGGAACTTCGGGTGGTGGAATGACGATTTTTAGTGCGCAATTAATGAGTCGTTCCGATTTCTCTACGGGAGGAATGGCAGCAGAATATGGAAATGCCATTTCGGGCGCGTTTGATATTCATTTTAGAAAAGGAAACATGAACGAACGCCAACACCGATTCAAATTTGGTGTATTGGGAATTGATTTTGCGACCGAAGGCCCAATCAAAAAAGGCAAATCTTCTTATCTAATCAATTACCGATATTCTACACTAGGGCTTTTGACCACCAACGGAATATATTTAGTTGGCGAGCGCGTTGAGAACACTTTTCAAGACCTTTCTTTTAATATTGCATTTAATGGTCATGAAAAAAATCGTTTTACTATTTTCGGAATTGGCGGTTTGAGTCAAGAACATTACAACCCTGTCGAAAATCCATTAGAACGCAAATTAACTGATATTGCTCATTGGGAAGACCGTACTCGTGATGGTGATATGGGCGCAATTGGTGCAACTTTCACCCGATTGATTGACAAAAAATCTTATTTCAAAGCAGGTGTTTCTTTGATGGGTAGTAATATTGACTTTTATTATGATGTCTTAGACTCTGTGGATAATCGTTCTAATTATCATGATGAACGTCACCGTGAAACGCGGATTTCTTCTTCTTACATTTATAGTAGAAAAATAAATCGAACGACTCGTTTCAAAACAGGTATGTTTGTTAATTTTATAACTAATTATGAATTTTATAAAAAAACAGTAGAGCGTTCCTCCGTTTCTGACATCATTGCAGAAAACACCAATCTATCTGTAAATGGTAGCGGAAGCACACAGACTTTCCAGTATTACGCTCAACTAAGCAAAGATTTTACAAAAACAATGACACTCAATGCTGGTGCGCATTTTATGTATTTGCCTTTAAATGGCACTTATTCCGTTGAGCCTCGTTTATCTTTCAAATATACACCGACACCAAAGCACTCTGTTAGTTTAGCCTACGGATTACATAGTAAAATATTACCTATGGCAACCTACTTTTATGCTCAATATGATACAACACAAACCGCCTCTGGTCAGAATATCGCAACCAATTATCCAAATATGGAATTACCTTTCATCAAATCACATCACTTCATCGCTTCATATAATTACACCACCGAAAATGGTCTAAAATTAACAGCAGAAGGATATTATCAACATTTATTTAATGTTCCTATTGCTACCGACGCCGATGATATATATTGGATGCTCAATACGCGCAGTACTTTTCCAGAGACGACTGTGACAGCAGATGGCACAGGACAAAACTATGGAATTGACTTAGCTGCCGAAAAATTCTTTTCAAGCAAACTCTATTTCTTATTAACGGCATCTTTCTTCAAGTCTTATTTTTATCCTAAAAATGGTCAACGCTATCATACAACTTTTGCCAATGACTTTGTAACAGGATTAACAATTGGGCGAGAATTTGCCTTCAAAAAAGGTAGAATATTACAGATTGGAGCGCGTGTCTTATATAATGGTGGCAATCGATATTCGCCATTAGACGAAGCCGCTTCGGAGGCAGCAGAAGTATATATAATTGATAAGAATCAAGCCTTTTCTAAACGCATTCCTAATTACTTTAGAATAGATACGAGAATTTCTTATCGTTACAATACCCGAAAATTGGCAGGCAGTATCTCATTAGATATTCAGAATGTAACGAATAGACAAAACCCGAATAACGTCAATTATAATAAAGAAATAAATCGCCTATCTTTTAGCAATCATAGTAGCGGCTTAGTTCCTGTGCTAGCGTTCCAGTTTGATTTTTAATGCCTTTTACAAAATTTAAACTTCGTGGTAGCTTAGCTAAAAAGTATCTAATAACTACAATTTTAATCGTGTATTCATAATTTTCAAAAAGCAGTAAAACCATAAAAGGCTTTACTGCTTTTTTTCTTTTTTTCATAACCAATTAATATTCAACACATAAGCCATTTTTTATTACAAAAAGTGCTTATATCTTATTTTATTAAATATAACTTACCTCTTATCCATATTTTTTAGTATATTATTAAAATAATTAATAATAAAAAATTAAATTTATAGCCTTATTAGAAATAAGACCTAACTACTCAACAAATATTCAAAAGAAAAAGGGTTCACTAGCAACATGAAAAATCTAAACACTATTATTGTTAAATTCAGCTTAATTGTTATATTTTTTTTAAGTATTAATACAATTACAAAAGCGCAAAATTGTCAAGCTCTTTGTGAAGCCATCAAAGTAGCTGACTTAACCCAAATAAAAGAATTACTAAATAACGGCACGGCAGTCGATTGTGAATATTTGTATAAATACGTACCTCGTCATAAAAATCCTTACTTCAGAACTAAAAGTTATTCATCTAAAAGACTTCAATCTCCAATCCATTTCATCGCACAAGCCGATTTGGATTATAAAGCAATACTTCAATTACTAAAGGCTAAAAATGTAGATTTAAACAAACAAGACAATGAAGGGCAGACGCTTTTACATTTAGCGGCATCTGCAAAAAACGAAGAACTTCTTAATGTTCTTTTATCCGAAGAACTAAATCTTAATATTATAGATAAAAAAGGTGGTACTCTTTTGAATTTAATGATAGATAATGACACCAATCCATATCAATTCGAAAAATTTATAAAAAAAGGGGCTTTAGCAACTCAAACAACTCAACGTAGCTCTGCACTCTACCAGGCGTTCAAGCATAATCGAGTTGATATAGCCCGATTATTATTGAAAAATGGTGCTTCTATTAATGAAAAAAGTAAGCAAAACATTTCTTGTTTAGATGCAGCTATTGAAAATCGAAATGAGAAACTGGTTAACTTAGCTTTTGAGTTTGGTGCAAATGCTAAAAATGCGGACTTAAAAGAACTAACTGACGAAAAATTAATTAAGCTTTTGGTTCGAAAAGGCGCTAATCCTGCAATGATTGACTTAAATAATATTATTGCTTACACGAATAATACCAGCTTAGTGAAATGGCTTTTAGAAAATGGCGTTGACCCTAATCAACAAGGTTTTTTGGGAAGAACGCCCATTTATAATGCTATTGTAAAAGATAATTTTGAAATACTAAAAATGCTTGTAACAGCGAAAGGCAACTTAAAACATGAAATAGAAAACGGTAATAACTATCTAACAATAGCTACTCAAAAAAACACTTTTAATGCCGATATTCTCAAATATCTATTAAAAGCGGGTATAGCTCAAAATGGAATGTATGCCGCATTAGAACAATTAATTATTAAAGAAGATATTCAATCTATTAATATTTTCATAGATAATGGTTTTGATTTATCGCAAGCAACCATAAAAGGTGTTGGTACAGCAGCTTTCGCTCAATTATTGCTAGAAAAGGGAGCTAATATCAATAATTTCGATTTATCCAGTATTATAAAAAGAGGTAATGTAGAAATATTGCAATTTTTGAATAGCGCGGGAATGAATATTGAAGCTCAAAATGGTATTTATTTGGCAGTTAAACATCAAAAAACACCCGTGTTAAGCTATTTGTTAAAAGAAGGTTTTACACCAAATTTGCCTTATAATGATGAAACCACACACTATACTCCGATTATGCGAGCAATTCTAAATAGAGATTTTGTAGCTGTAAAAATGCTAGTCGAAAGAGGTGCTAATATAAACACCCTAAATGATAAAGGTGAAATGGTGCTTCAAATGGCTATTTTAGCAGGAGATGAAATGGTTATAGACTATTTATTAAATAACGGCATCAAATTTTCATCGACAACCGCTCCAGAAACAATTTTGTTGGTTAAAACATGTGTAGAAAAAAAAATAATAGGTTCTCTAGAAAAATTAACTATTTTTGGCTTAAATTTACATGAATTATCATTAGCTGATTTTTTGACCAATGATAATACAAGCATTTTAAAAATACTCCTTACTCAAAATGTTAACATCAACACACCTAACAAAAAAGGTCAAACACCGCTTTTTGTAGCTTTTAAGAAGCGTCATTACAATGCGGTTCGCTTCTTATTAACAGAAGGAGCAGACATTAATGGTATTTGCTTAGCTGAGTTCATGGAACAACAACCCAGGTTTGATTACAATGCTATCGGTTTTCTGATTGATAAAAATATCAACCTTAATCAAAAATGTGGAGAATATACGCCTCTAGAAGTCGCTATTTTAAAAAATGACTTGAATATGGTAAAGTTTCTATTACAAAAAGAAGCCATTTTTAATAAAAAGAAATCAATTAGATTTGCTAAAAAGAAAAAAGCTTCTAAAATAATGCTTAGTTATCTAAAAGAAATTTAAGAAATTCTCAATATACAAATCAAAAGTTCAGACCTAATCTAAATAATTACTTACAATACAAAAAGTATATTCTGTAAAGTGACTATTATTGTATTTTTATGTCTTTAATAGAAGGCTCAGAGAAAGAAATAAAAGGATTATGTTTAGAACAGCAATTACACTTTTACTTATATTAACAACAATTTTCTCAAAGTTACAGGCTCAAGATGACTATCCTCCTGTTACTTGGGAGAATCAATTTCATGACTTTAGCAGTATGGCGATTGGCTTGCCATATACTGCTGAAATGACATTTACTAATAATAGTGATGAATCGTTATTTATAGATAACGTCCGTACTAACTGTCAGTGCATCTTACCGCACTGGAGTAATAAGGAAATTCCTCCACACAAAAAAGGCTCTATTTTTATCGTATTGACAATAGAGAAAACAGGTATTGTCAATAAAGGTATATTAGTAGGTTTTAGAGATTATAGAAAATACACCTTACTCGAAGTTTCTGGTCATTCCAATAATATGTCTAGTGATTTGATCGCTGCCAAATCGACTCAAAAACCTAAAGCGGATATTCCATCAGGAGACTATGGTCAAGAAGATAATGGTAAGCTTTCGGGTAAACATTCAGGTAACATTTCGTCTGATGTCCCTGGAGATCCTTTTAGGCATAAATCAAAAAAAGAAGCTCCAAAACCTTCTATATCCATCACAGAGCAAGATTTGCCAGATGTAACGCAGGATATGCCCGTTATAGAAAAGAAGTATCGCTATATGGCTTCTCGCGAAAAAGCAATGATTGATGAAATTAATTTACTTCGAGCTAACCCAAAAGAATATATTCAATATGTAGAAGAATATATTCAGTATATGGAAAAAGAAGTACTCAGTAACTCAAGTATGTCTTCGTTTTATAAAGAGGAAATCGAAACGGCTTATGAGCTAATCAATGAGTTAAAAACAATGCCATCTTTATCAATACTTGAACCACATCAAGGCGTTTATAGAGCTGCAAAGGCACATGGAGAGTATCTATATGCCAAAAATATATTTGGACATATCGGTCAAAAAGGCTCGATGCCCTGGGATAGAATCTTAGCTGCTGCTCCTAATTTGAAAGATGGTAATGAAAATCTTGTTGGAGGACCAAATGATATTCGACAGGCTGTTCTAATTCTTTTGGTGGATACAGGAGTCGAAAGTCGAGGACACCGAAAAACTTTATTGGACCCGAGTTGGCAATTTGTTGCTTGTTATGAAATTGGAGAGGTGGACGGAATGCCTAATTGTTGGGTTCAGAATTTTGGAAAATAAACAAGTTTTGAAAAGTCGTCGAACGCCTTGTAGGTGTCCGACGACTAATTTTTTATAAACCCATTTTTAAGTACATGAGCAAAAGTAATCCCGTATTCTAACTCGTCTTTTTTCTGCTCTATTTCTTTAAAAAATATTCGTGTA
>CAKZLT010000092.1 GCA_937127195.1 uncultured Saprospiraceae bacterium | reverse complement strand
AAGGCGAGTATTTTTAACGCGGTATAAATGAAAAACAATAAGTTCGACTGGTAGGTTATTTTTTGCCTACTCCCTAAGCTTCAAAAACATCTTTCTCTGAGTTGACTTCTTTAGTAGGGGTTTGAACTTCCTTTGCGATGTATCTCAATTCCGAACAGTTTTCTTTTCTAAAAATCGCCTGTGCTTGATTTTGAATATCTTCAACAGTAACAGCTTGATAAGATGGAGCTTCTCCATTAATGAGGTTAGCATCTCCTAATAATTCAAAAAATGCCAAATTCATCGCCTTCGTCATAATGCTAACTTCCGAAAACATCAAAAGACTTTCGACTTTATTTTTTAATTTTTGAAGCTCAAGATCTGAGATTAATTCATTTTTGAGTTGTTTTAATTCCTTCCAAATAGCAGCTTCTGCAACCTCCATAGATACATTTGGAGCAGGTTTTCCTTCTATGATAAACAAGCCAGGCTCAAAACTTCCTGTAATATAGCAATCAATATCAGAAAATAATTGCTGCTCTTTTAGTAATCGACGATAAAGACGAGATGATGCTCCATTACTTAATACATCCGATAACAAGTCAATCTTATAATAATCTTTATTTGTTCTATCTGGAATATGAAATGCCATATAGATAATATCTGAAGGAACATTTGCAATAACTTCTTTATAATTAAAACTCGTTTGAGGAGGCTCAATAGGCAAATCTCTCGGAGATATATTTCCTGCTGGAATTTCTCCAAACCATTTTTCCGAGAGTGCTTTGACTTTTTCTAAATTGGCATTTCCTGAAACAACCAAAATGGCGTTGTTTGGTCGATAGTGTTGATGAAAAAAGGCTTTAACATCATCAAGCGTTGCTTCTTCAATGTGTTTAATTTCCTTACCAATAGTAGGCCAACTATATGGATGTACCTTGTAAGTTAAGTCCATCAAATGATGCCATATCTGACCATAAGGCTGATTAAGGCAAGTTTCTTTGAATTCTTCAACTACAACTTTACGTTGAATATCTAAGGCTTCTTCTCCAAAGTTGAGACTGAGCATTCGATCTGATTCTAGCCAAAAAGCGGTTTCGATATTATCAGCAGGTAATACTTCATAGAAGTTGGTAATATCTTTATTGGTAAAAGCATTACTTTCTCCACCTGCCCATTGCAAAGGCGAGTCAAAATCAGGAATGTTCTTAGAACCACTAAACATTAAATGCTCAAAAAGGTGTGCGAAACCCGTTTTTGTTGGGAGTTCGTCTTTTGAACCTACATTGTATAATATATTCACGGCAACCATCGGCGTACTCTTGTCTTCATGTACAATGACGCGTAGTCCGTTTTCTAATTGAAATTTTTCAAATTTTATCATCTTCTAATTCTAATCGTATTAGTAAGTACCTAGACTACACCCTTATTTATGTCTAGGCACTTATTATAAGTCATTTATTTTAGAGGGTTCTATATGATTTGAGTTGGTAATTAGTACTTTCTTTTTGACTCTCTAAATCTTATAGGTTTTTAAAATCTATAGGGTTTGATTAAGTCTTGATATAGCTATTTTTTAGAAATACAACCTAAATCATATAAAGCCCCTTAGAGGGCAAAAGTAAGGTTTAGTTAGTATAATTTTTTTTAAAAAATGGGGTTCTTTGACAATTTTCACCACAAATGCACGAATAAAGTTTTCAAATAGCCCTATTCGCTTAAAATTCATTTTAAAAATGGTCTTGGAAAAAAATGAAAGAAGCAAAAAATAGACTTATTGATTGTTTTTTAAAAATAAATCCATTAATTCCTCTGCACCTTTAAAAGGGGAAAGTTCTCCTTTCAGAATAGCATTTTCTTTTTCTTTTAAAACATTTTTAACGGCTTCATTTTCATAAAAAAGCTGTTTTAATTGATTTTGAATCGTCTCATGTAACCAATATTGTGATTGATTTTGGCGATTATTTTTAAAAAAGCCATTATCGGTCATTTTCGTTTGATATTGCTGCTGAATATCCCAAATATCTGGAATACCCATTCCCGAAAGCCCAGCACAAACGGTAGCAGTTGGTGTCCAACCACTTGATTTTGGCGGCATAATGTGTAAAGCACTGCCATATTCACGTCGCGATTGCTTGGCTTTTGTGGCATTTTTGCCATCAGCTTTATTGATAGCAATCAAGTCAGCCATTTCTACAATGCCTTTTTTGATGCCTTGCAATTCGTCGCCAGCTCCTGGAAGTAATAAGAGTAAAAAAAAATCGACCATAGAATGCACCGCAATTTCGGATTGACCAACTCCAACGGTTTCTATAATAATAAAATCATAGCCCGCAGCTTCACAAAGCATGATGGTTTCGCGGGTTTTGCGGGCAACACCGCCGAGTGACTCGCCAGCAGGAGAGGGGCGAATAAAAGCTTTTGGGTGAGTAGAAAGGTTAAACATTCGGGTTTTGTCACCCAAAATACTGCCTTGACTGATTTGACTGCTGGGGTCAACTGCCAAAACTGCAACCTGATGACCTTGCTGAATTATGTGTTGACCATAGGACTCAATAAAAGTACTCTTGCCAACTCCTGGAGAACCTGTAATTCCTAACCGAAAAGACTTGCCTGTGTGTGGTAAACAGGTATTTATAATGGCCTGTGCTTTGGCTTGATGACTTGATTTTGTGCTTTCTATCAAGGTAATAGCTTGACCTAATCGCACGCGGTCGCCTTTTAGAATTCCTTCTACGAACGTTTCCACACTTAGTTCTTGGCGTTTTTTTCGGAGCTTTCTGACCGAAGAAAGATTGACGTTGGGTGGTTGAGATACGCCTTTGATAACCTTAGGTGCTTCCATAAATCTTAAATTATGCCATTTTCACACTTTCAAACGATTCGTTAAATCGGTCAAATGCTACGTTAAATTACTGAAATTCTTTATTCACTCGTTTGTTGTTTTTTTAAAGTGACCATTGCCCTATCTTGCATGATGTAAGGTTGGTCAAAAGAGACACAACTAAACGCTAGTGAAAGTATAAGAGTATATATTAGAGTTGGAGGAAGGTGAAAGCCTTTCTCCAATAGCTTTCATTAAAAATAAAAGATTGACATTTCTATCATAGTAGCGTTATCAGTTGGTAATTGGTGATTTTGTATTGTTTAACTGATTTCAGGCTCTCTCTCTATTTATGCCGATTACCTACTCATAATGCGCTATGATTATATAAATATGTTATGCTTCTAAAAGCAAAAAATGTTAGTATTAGTTTAGTATTAGTTTAGCTATTAAGACCCAATCCCAATGACATACTGAACACCTATTCAATGAATTTTCATTGATTGGTTTTCAATTTATGCTGCTAAAGTCGCTTTCTTTTGAAGGCGACTTTTTTTTTGTGACGGACGTTTCGCTGACGGAAAAGCTATAATTAAAAGGCTAAAACACCGTCAGGCGCAGCCGTCCGTCAGCGAGGAACGAGCGTCCGTCCACCGTCCACCGTCAAGGCGTAGCCGTCCGTCCACCGTTTTACAAGAACCATTGAATCAATGCAATAATACCAGCTAATGAAAGTGCCGACCAAAAGTCTTTTACTTTAAATCCGCCTAATATATAATGAGCAATATAAATTAAAACAGCATCAACCAGCATATAAGCAAATCCGAAAGGTAACCATTTGATAGGCCAAACTATACTTTTGAGCATTCCGCCAAGAAAGTAATTAGTAACAGAAATGACAATGGCAACGATTAAGGCACTTGTAAAGCCTTTGACCCAAATACCATCTAAAAAGTAAGAACCTGCCAAAACGGCTAAAGCAACGATAATTAAATTACCAATACCGTTTAATTGAGCTAAAAATAAAGGTTCTAAAAAAAGCTGTTCCATTATTGAATTGTTTTTATTTATAGTGAATAATGAAGCTAATATGGATGAAAGCCTAAAGGTTTTCAATAATCATCGCCTAAATCTTTGTAAAAAACGACCAATTAATTTTTTACAATAAAAAAACCGTTAGACTTTTAAATCTAACGGTTTTCTATTTTTATAAAATAAAGCCTCTTTATTATTCGCCTAACGATTCAAATCTATCTAAACCGCACTGTAAAAAGTCTTCATAAGACTTATCATCAGGAGTATATCCAACAGGTGCATTTAATACTTTACCGTTTGCAGTAGTTAAAACATACAAAGGTTGAGTATTACTTCCAAAGTGTTCGATTTGGAACTGCGCCCATTTACTACCGACACTTCTGACCAAAGAACCATCTTTTGCTTTGTATTGTTTTTCTTTAGGTAAACGCTTGCTATCATCAACATATAACGAAATCAAAACATATTCGTTTTCTAATATAGGTTTAATGTTTTCTAATCCCCATACTTCTTCTTCCATTTTACGACAATTTACGCAGCCATGACCTGTAAAGTCAATCATAACAGGCAAGTTTCTATCTTTTGCATAGGCAATTCCTTCGTCGTAATCCTTGAAACAACGAATGCCTTGAGGGCAGTCAGGGTATTCCATATCTGCTTCTGAGCGGAAAAGGTTGTGACTAACAGGAGGCGCAAGACCACTTAATAAAGTCAAAGGCTGATAAGAATATAGCCCGTAAGCCAAATAAGCTACAAATGCCAAAGAAGTAAGACCAACGATAGCTCTTCCTGTGTTGGGTTTAGGTTTTACATAATCTAGTGGTAACTTCAAAAGACCAAACATATATGCCGCTAAGCCACCAAAAATTAATATCCATAAAGCCAAGAAGGTTTCAATATGTAGGATGTTTAAGTGATTGACCAAATCTATTGTTGATAAGAATTTCAAAGCTAAAGCTAACTCTAAGAAACCTAAGGTTACTTTTACAGCATTCATCCAACCACCAGATTTTGGCATAGAATTTAACAAAGTTGGAAACAATGCAAACAATGCAAAAGGTAATGCTAATGCAGTAGAAAAACCTAGCATACCTAAAAGCGGTTTTACTTTTATAATACCAAAAAAGATACTTTCGGTCGAACTAGAAGCGGTTTCTACTAACAATGAACCGATAATTGGTCCAGTACAAGAGAATGAAACCAACGACAATGTAAATGCCATAAAGAAAATACCCAATAAACCGCCTTGCTTATCTGCAGCTTTGTCTGACCAAGTTGACCAAGAACTAGGTAAAGTCAATTCAAAAAATCCAAAGAATGAAAAAGCAAATGCAACAAATACAGCAAAAAACAATGAATTAAAAGCCCAGTGAACAGACATTTTATTTAGTGCTTCTGGCCCAAAAATACCAGTTACCGCTAGTCCTAATGAGACATAAATAGCAATAATTGATAATCCATAAGCCAAGGCATTACCAATTCCTTGAGCGCGTGTTTTACTTCTTTTTGTAAAAAAGCCAACTGTAATTGGTATCATCGGATAGATACAAGGCGTTAATAACGCTAATAATCCACCACCAAAACCAAGTAGAAATATCCAAAGATTATTAGTTTCTTTTACATCAGCAACTGAGCCGCCACTGCAATCATCCTTCCCAAACTCTTGGTCAAAAGAAGCATTTTCACTACTTGATACATTCTTTCCAGTCAAAGCAATTGTAGGAGTTGCTGTTGTTTCTTCTTCATCATCATCACCTTCTTCTGTTTCGTCACCTTCTTCTGATGCCAGAACTGGAGCAGGTTTATTTTGGTCACCAGTTATTTTGCTAGGTAATTTTAATTTAAAGTCAACACGTTGTGGAGGTAATGCACCAGTATTGTTGGAAGCAACATAATATAAATCACCACTAATATTTCTTGAACCTTTTTTTAGGTCAATTTTTTGTTTGAAAGTAACCGTATTCTTATAACGAGTTAATGTCAAAGTGAAATGCTTATCTAAATTTCTTACTTTATCATCTCCATCAACTTTTATTTTCTTAGCTTGAATACGTTCTGTACCATTTTCGTATTCAACAGTTAAAGGCATAGGCCCTTTTGAACCACCTGTATAAGTAGAATATAATTCCCATCCATTCTTGACATCAGCCGTAAATGTTAGTTCGTACATTGTTTTACTCAAACGTTCGCCATTGATTTTCCATTTGACAGGTAAGCCTTTAGAACTACTTATTGTACCTTTATTTCCACTATTGGCAGTTGTTTCTTTTGGTGTTGTAACTTTTGGTTTGTTATTATCAGCGACTACAGGCGCAGAAGTTGATTTAACAGGCTTCGTCTTTACTGAAAACTCAAAGTACTTAGGACTCAAACATCTTTCATCATTACAAGTCATAAATTCATAACCTCCCTTGATTGTATAAGGCTTTGAAGCATCAGTGACTTTAATTCGTTGTTTGAAAATTACTTTTTTTGCATATTTGATTAAGTCCATTTCAAAGACTTTATCAAAACCCGCTTTTTTCTTACCAACTTCTTTTACTTTCCCAATACGTTGAACACCTGCCGTTTCTTCAAATTCAAAAGTAGTAGGAACTGGTCCTCCTTCATCTATGAATTGAGAGTAAACATACCAGCCATCATCAATTTTTAAAACAAAATGTAAATCATATTCATTTCCACTGACGTGTTTAGCATAGGGAGCTTTTCGCTCAACAGGATTGAATTGCTGTGCTATTGCCGAGTTTAAGGAAAAGGCAAAAATTAGAAAAATCGCAGCGATTTTAAAAAGACGCATGATGTATAGAGTTTTCTCCTTTGTGTTATTGGTACAAATAACATTGGATGAATGATGAAATTTGTTTGAGTAGATTTGTCTATTTTGATAAAAAAGAAATAAATTCCCTCAAATATCTAAAAAATTAGCTTATTACTAAACAATAATAAGTTGTTTTTTGATTTTGAGCAAATATAGTATTTCAAAAAAGGTAGCTTAGTTAATAAAATGTTAATTCAGTTCTCTTTAAGGCAGCATTAACACTTTTTAACCGTTAAGAGACAATTTTTAGGAGAAGTATTGACAGTATTAAAAAGAATTAATATGTTATATTTATAATATGAAGAGGTTAGTGTTTTTATTTTTCTAAAAAAAACAGGTGATTTTGAAAAATTACAATAGAACTATATTCTTTTTAAAGAAAAAACCAACTCAAAACAGCATCCTTGTATTGAAAGCCGATGACTAAAATGAGCATAATCAAGTGTATTGTTTCTAATATCCATGTTTTTTTTATTAATAATAAATTCAACGCTAAGAAGATAGAAAGCGGAACACTAGTTAGTAAAAAAGTCTCAATACTTGCGTCATTTTGATAAGTGAAAGCCAAAGAACCAATCAAAATACTCCAAAATAAGGCAGTAATATTTTTTTGAATTTGGATGTTAGTTTTGAAGAAATATCGCTGTGATTGGCTAAAAATCCAGATTGCAGCAGCAGCAAATAAACCTATTTTGTAGTATAAATAAGGTGTAGCATTTAATCTTGACCAATCAAAAAACGAGATATTTCCGAATAAGTAATGGTTGAGATAATAATCCAGTTGACCAATCCAAAAGTGATAAACACCAACCAAAAAATAAGGAACTAAAAGCCCAATTGTCAGAATTAAAAATTCATTTACTTTCATTGACCTAAATGTAAATAAGCCAATGATACCTAATAGATAATAGATTTCAATCGAAAAATAAAAGAAACTACCCACTGCTAACCAAAAGCTAAAATTAAAAATATTGGCTGCGGCTTGACGGCTTTTGTACCATTTGAATAATTCTGAAAAAGAGATAATTATAAAAGTATTCGCCATCAAAACAGGAGATAAATATAAAAACTCAGGAATCATACTTGCTACAAAAACATACATCAAAGCAGGAAAATAGGTTAATTCGCGTGCTATTCGATAACGATTGACCAATGAATTGATTATAATTGCTTGAATTATAACTAATAATAAGGCAATTATATTCATCCAAAAAGTCGAACCAATACTATTATATATAGCATCGCCGAGCCAATTTGTATCGCTTCCTGCCCATTTGCTAGGATACATAAATTGATAACTACGCAATATAGTAGCATAGATGATGATAAAGATAATGGCAATTGGCTGATTCGTTCTTATTAGTTGTAGCACGTTGTTCTTCTGTTATGTTGTAATAACTTTTATAAATCTTGCAAAGCAATAAATATATTAAAAAAGAACATAATAACTGTTTTTGAAGGAAAGAAAAGTAAAAGGTTTTTTTGTGTAATGAATGATTGCGGTTATATGGTTGTATTAAAAAGAAGCGTAAGAATGGAATTAGTTGAATAGCTCAATCTGGATAATATCTAAAATGCCTTCGTTTAAAATATAATTACTCGCACTACTATAAATATAATCTTCCTGATTTCGCACAATGCCAGCGCGGACAGGATTGTCATGGATGTAATTAATTTTTGTACCAATCACTTTATCACTCCAAACTTCGATGGCATAATTATCATGTTCCCAAAATTGATAAGTTTCGATGCTCGCATTATACTTTCCGTAATATTTAAACATGTGAAGTAGCCAGTCTTTTCGACTCTCCCCAGCTTCATTTTCTATTGAATGTAATATTTTTCGAGCTGTGAATTTCTTCATATCTCGAAGAATATTAGACAATTGAAAACCTTCATCCGCACTCACAACCATATGAACATGATTGGTCATAATCACATAAGCATAAATCACTAGACCTTTTTCAGCTTGACAATACTTAAAACTTTCTAACAAAATATCTCGATATCGTTGCCGAGAAAAGACATCAATCCAACCCACCGTTCGAAAAGTAATAAAATATAAATGATTTTGATTGCGCACTCGATATCTACTCATAATGTGATTTTTTTGGGTGTTGGTTGCAGTCTCTGACTGCAATCCCATATTTTCAAGTCTCCGACTTGAATGTAAGCGCAAGTCAGAGACTTGCAAATATAGAGTTGAAGTCGAAGACTTCAACTAACGCTTTGGTGATTTATATAAATCTAGCAAGAAAATCTTTATTGTGAATTAATGCAAATTCTAAAATAGATTTCCAGTAATTCATTCCAAATTGAATTTTATCTTCTTTGTTTTTTTCTACAATAACATCAATAATTTCCTTTAAGGATAATTTTGTTTTTAAATAAGAATTAATACTATTTTCTATTTCTGTTATTATATCGTCACTATTCTCTTTAAATCGTTGAAATAGGTTTAGTTTATTATAGTGATGTTCTAATAATTGAAATAAATCATCTTCAATGCCATTTTTATTTTCTAAATAATAATTTAAATCAATATCATATATACGATTAACAGTGATATCTACAAATAGAAATTGCTCTTTAGGTAATTCATTTACATATAAATTTAAAAATACAGATTTACCACTTTCTCTCCACATAGTACTTTTTTTAGAATTGCATTTCGTACAACTTGGTACTAAATTCTTAGGATGTACTGCAAATTCAGGAAATTCACCTTTAGGAATAAAATGGTCAAATGAATTAACTTCACTTAATGTGCAGTTTTGACATTTATAACGTTTCCTGTTATTTTTATTAGTTGTGAGTTTAATTTTTAACTCTTGAAAAGCTTTCCCTTTATAAGAATATAACTCTAACAAATCTTTTTGTTCTTGTTCTGAAAGTGTTGCAGGACTTAATAATTCTAATGTTTTAGTTTGACAATTATTGTCATAAGAGCTAAACGGAATTTTTAAAGATGGTTTAAGAATTTCTAATCTTTCTTTAATTTTAGGATTTTTTTTAGAATTTCGTTTTGATTTAACTACGTTTTCAAAAAAGTCATAGCTATCACCATCATAAGGCTTTATATTTTTCATCCTTTTACTATGCTTTTTAAATAAAGACGTGCATTCAAACTTAATGGAATTTCGTCTGATGTGAGTGTTTCAATAATTTCACTGTAAGACATTCCTTGAGTTACAAGTCTATCAAGTATCTTTTTATATTGATGTTCAGTTTCTTTATTTCCGAAAACCTCTTCTGTTAAAGTCGTTAGATTTTCACCGAATGACTCTATTCCTATTTTTCTAATCGATGGAATATTTTCATGTTTTTCAATAACATAAACGTTTTTAGAAAATAATTGCTGTATTACAATAGGAGAATGAGTAGTTAATATACAAAATGATTGAAATTCTGTAACTAATTCATAGATAGTATTGATTAATTGGGAAATTGCGTTTGGATGAAGATGAGTTTCTGGTTCATCAAAAAGTAATAAACTATCATATCTAATATTTGATACAATCTCAGTAAGAACATATAACATAATTGCTTGCCCTGAACTAAGTTGATTTTTTATTTTATTAAATCCTTTTACACTTACAGTCATTCTATTATTTTCAAAAAGCCCTTTTTCAGTATCTTTTATAATTAATAGTTTTATTATATCAAGGCTAATAAAATTTAATAATACACTTCTCCATTGAATTATTCGTTCAAGGTATTCTATATTTTTCCATGTTTTATGAAAACGCATTTCTTGTTCTTCGGTAGTTAATATTTTTCCATTTTTTTTAAAAAGACCGCAATAGACATAATTAAAAGAAGATGTTTTTTTAGGGATTTTAAAATTATCAAATGTGCTATAAGATACTGCTATAACTTTACTAAATAAAGGTGTTTTAGGCTTAAATAATTCATTATTGTTTTTTGATATATCTTGAGGAAGATTTGTAATAAATTGTGTTTTTCCTGTACCATTCTTACCGATAACAGCGTAAATTCGGTTTAATGAATCCTCAGAATTATCGAATTCAAAATCTAAATTAATAAGATTATTAGCTTCATTGTTAGTATATTTAGGAGAAAACAGATACTTAAAACTATAAAGGTCATTCATATCGTAACCATTTATTTTATACTTTGCCTCCCTAAGTAATCTTTCAGCTTCATCTTCTCGTATTAAAGATTTAATAAAAGCATAGTTGGTTTCAAATTTTTCATGGATTAGAGAAAAGAAAGCAGCATCTTTTAAAGCATGTAATACACTTTCAAATAATACTCCTGTAACTTTTTTTAGTTCTTCATAATACTCATAAGTTTGTCCTAATGAACAAAAACTATCATCTAGTATTTTGAATTGATGAGGTATAACTCCTCTAATGTCCTTGTTAATACCATCAGTGATTTTTAGGTAACCAATCTTGGTAGCCTCTTTATTTTTATTATAAAAATAAAGAGTAAATGATGTTACATGATTATAGTCATTCCAATTATCACCTACTAAAATGAAACAAGGCACTATGTTGGGTAGTTTTAAAAAATTTATATGTTGTTCTCTTCCAGTTAAATTTTTAACATAAAATGGAATTTTATTCTCTGGAAAATCGGAAAATACACTTGTATCATCTTTCTT
>CAKZLT010000091.1 GCA_937127195.1 uncultured Saprospiraceae bacterium | reverse complement strand
AAAATAAAAGCGCCTTTAGGTGCGTCACCAAGTATTTTTAATGAGATTAACTATCACTGCAATCTGTTACAATCAGACATTTTTTAAATCATAGAACAAAAAAAATACTTCCTTATAATTACGTCATTACTTCTCCTCACGTACTTATTTTTTGCTTTTTGAAATTATAAAAAACCTTAAAAGCTTAGATAATTTGAACTAAGCCTTTAAGGTTTTTTATATATTGTTTTAAATTATCATACTCCAATACGACATTTTAGTTAGCCTCTAAAATGAATTTCCAAAAAACACCTCCAGAATCAACCTGAAGTTCCAACAAGTCTTTACCTCCTTCCGTTCTTCTATCTAAAATATCATAAGTAACTGAGCTAACTAACGTTACAGGTGCTGCTAACTCAGAACCATTGACAGCTTTTCTTAATCCAATAAACGCACCTGTTCCAATCACTTTCAATTGATCTGGCGCAGTTCCTGTGCCAGGAATAATCTCAAATGAATGTACTCCATCTCCCCAAGCGGCAAGACTCGGATCTAAGTTAGCTATATCTTCGCAACCTGCTGGATCAACACCTGTATATGCTTCACCCCAGAAATCGCCATTCGCTTTGTAATCAAATACGTTATTATCTTTCTTAAAAGTATATTCATCATTCCAATCACAATCGCGAGTTGTTGCATCAGCAGCACTATTTTGCCACCATACGCTACCATCACCAGGACCAACAAATAAAGCACCTTCACCATTGTACAAAGACCACGTTCTTTCGCCACACCCAGTAAGAAACTGTAATATAGGTTCACAATTATTCGGGTCATCTTGAGTAATTGTAATGGTTTCGGTAACTGTTGTAGAACCTCCTTCTCCAAATACTGTAAACTTGACTTCGTAATCACCTGCGAAGAAAAAATTAACCTCTACTTCATTATCAGAATAAGTACCGTTATCTTCAATATCCCAATTAACAATAAAATGTTCATCCGTTGAAGTATTCGTAAATGTTACATTATTTGGGTCAATAAAACTATAAGAAAAACTTGCCTGAGGTGGCGTTCCTAGCTCTATTTTATCTTCTAATGCTGGTTCACAAGCTACGAACGTTAGCACTAAAAACAACATTGATATTTTTATATATTTCATTTTTTATTTTTTTATTTTTCGTTACTACTCAGTAGCGAGAAAAGAGACCGCCCTAAAGGGCTACGAGAAGCAAGATTAGGCGTAAAGCTATTACAAACCGCTATAACACCCCGCTTTTGAATAGTAACTAATTTTCTTTCTAAAAAAGAAACTACCATGCTAAGCTACCTTATTTTTTATAAAAAAAATCAATTCACTTAGCAGTGTAATTTCAGTTCTTCTTTATGAAAATTTTTCCTAATAGTCCTAATAATTCTAATATCCTGTATTTTGCTCTAATGCATTATTACTCAAATCAATCTCCGATTGAGGAATAGGTAAAAACTCATGCGTACCAGCCACAAAACCTTTACTTCCTAATACACTAGCTGCCTTTCCTGTTCTTACCAAATCAAAGAAACGATGCCCTTCCAATGCCAATTCCATGCGGCGTTCTGTATAAATAGCTTCCAACAAATCATTTCCACTAGACGTAACGGCTGCCAATCCAACTCTAGCACGCACTTGATTCAAGTAGTTTTGAGCTGTACTTTCGCTTCCTCCACTTCTAACGATTGCCTCAGCAGCCATCAATAAAACATCAGCATAACGAATTTCACGAATATTGTTTGCCCAATTCAAAGGAATTGCGCCGTCTCCAGCCGTATTAGCTTTTAGAGGTGCATACTTTCTAACAAAATAACCTGTATTTTGGTAGGATGTTGTATCATAACTAGCCCCTGATATAGCATTAGCGTCAATAATAGTATGCTCAAACCTTGGATCTCCGTTCATTGCACTTACCAAATCATCACTAACTGGGCAGAATCCCCAACCTGGAGCGAAAGTATCGCCACTATAATCACGCATTCCAACAAACTGAATACCAACATTACCTTCACCTTTTCCTTGCCCTTCATCACGCATCCACCAGTCTGCAATAGAATTATCAGAAAAAGAAATTTCAAAAATAGACTCAACACCATGCTCGTTGCTCGTTTTGAAAATGTCTCCAAAGTTTGGCTCTAAAGAATACAACCCAGAGTTAATTACATCTTCTAAGACACTAGCCGCTGCTGACATTTTACTATCATCATTACCATATAGAATAGCACGCCCCAATAATGAACGTCCTGCTCCTTTAGTGATACGTCCTAGTTCGTTACCTCCAACTGTTTCTGGCAAATCAGGAATAGCATCATTCAAGTCCTGCTCTACTTGTGCCAATACTTCGTTAACAGGCTTCTGTTCTACTGTATAATAGCCATCACTTCCGAGTGTACTGGTTAGAACTAAAGCATTTCCGAACAATCTTGCCAAGTCAAAGTGATACTTAGCGCGTAAGAATTTTGCTTCTGCAATAACTCTTTTTTCGAATCGGTCTGATATTCCTTCTGCCTCTTCAATTTTTTCTAATAATAAATTAGCACGGTAAATACCTCGATAGTTTCTTCTCCAAAATCCTTCCTGAGGCCCTAAGTCTGGATTGGTAGAAAAAGCATCCCAAGCCACCCAACTACGTTGATCAGAAGCATCCTTACCTCCAGCGTGAGCATCATCAGATGCAGCATCCAAAAGTGGTCTCAACATCGTAAAGCCTGCTTGATCATTCCACTGTAATACATCATAGACTCCAACTAGTCCTTCAAATATTTGTTCTTCTGTTTGATAAAAATTAGATTCTAAGACGCGTCCAACAGGTCGTACCTCTAAGAATTCATCACTGCATGAGGATAGCAGTAAAAGTGTTATTATTATAGTTGTATATTTCATTTTTATTTTTTTTAAAAAAAGTAAAAAATATGCTATAAAGGATTTAACTAATAGCCTTATTTTTTGCATTAATTCAACGTTCAAAGTTGAAATTTGTTTTTTAAATTTCAGCTTTGAACATCACTCAAATATTAATTAAATGTAACATTCAAACCAAAAGAAACGGTTCTTGCTTGTGGGTAAATACCTCTATCAATACCAGAACCAATCTCAGGGTCAAAACCACTATAATTAGTAATCGTCAATAAGTTATTAGAAGCCACATATACTCTAGCTCTGTTGATTCCAGCCTTTGTAGTCAATTCGTTTGGTAGTGTGTAACCAAATTGTGCCGATTTGATACGAAAAAATGCACCACTTTCTACATAAAATGAAGAACTACGCGCAAAGTTGATGTTTTCATCATCATTCGTTAAGCGAGGGTAATCCGTAGAAGAACCTTCTCCTGTCCAACGCCCAAGTGCCGCAGCATTCATGTTAGATGCTGGTAAGTCATAACGACGTGTTGCGTTGTAAATATCATTTCCGCCAACACCTTGTCCAAATATAACTATATCGAACCCTTTGTAAGCTGCATCAATCGTGAAACCATAAGTCCAAGTCGGAGTCGGGTCACCAATCATTGTACGGTCATTTTCATCAAAAACACCATCTTCATTTACATCTTTAAAACGGAAATCACCTGGTACTGCTTTAGGTTGCAACAATGCACCATCTGTACCTGTGTGTGCTGCTACTTCTGCTTCATTTTGGAAAACGCCATCTGTTACATATCCATAAAGGTAACCAATAGGTAAACCATTAGAGGTACGCGTAATTTCGATACCCTGCGTTCCCCATCTTGAACCTTGTACAAAACCTGCTTCATTACCAATGTTAACTACTTCATTTTTGATGTAAGAAATATTACCGCGTACATTCAAGTTAACGTCACTGAAAGAAGCACTATATCCTAACTCCAAATCAACACCCGTATTTCTCATATCACCAACATTACTTGTTGCTGGATTATTTCCAACATAAGAAGGGATTGGCGGAGTCGTTTTCATATCCAATGTATTCTGTATGAAATAATCTAATGTTAAATTAAAGTTCTGTAAAAAACTCATATCAACACCAATATTAATTTGTTCAACAGTTTCCCAACGCAAATCTGGATTTGAAATTTGAGAAGGTACTACCCCATTTGTCAATACATCACCTGTACCAAATGTATAGTTACTTCCACCAGATACGGTTGAAACGTACTCTAAAGACCTAGCGTCATCATTACCATTTCTACCCCAACCTGCTCTTACCTTCAAGCTGTTGATCATTTCATTTTTAGTCCAAAAATCTTCGTCATTGATATTCCAACCTGCTGAAACAGATGGGAAATATCCCCAACGGTTATTAGGACCAAAACGAGTAGAAGCATCCGCACGCATAATGGCAGTCAATAAATATTTGCCTTTGTAATTATAAGTCAAACGAGAGAAGTAAGACTCAATTGCGTAATTTTCCCAAATTCCACCACTTACTTGACGGCTTTCGTCATTACGAGCATAGTCGATAGTTGCATCTTGTGGATCTTGCGAAGGAATATCTCTCTGGCTTCCACTAAGGTAATTACCTTTAGTAGCTTGTGCCGAATGTCCTGCCAATACTGTAAATCTATGGTCATCTCCCTGTAAAGAGAAATCATAGCTAATCGTATTATCCCAAATCCATGTAAAGTTGCTATTGATATTAACCGCTACCGAGTTAGTATCTTGTCCGTTCGTTAAGTTCAAATAATATACAGGTGTAAAACTATTACCACCATAAAAAGCAAAATCACCACCAAAGCTAGACCTTACTTTCAAGTTTTCGATAATTTCATATTCACCATAAATACTGGTAACAAACTTATCTGACCAACCTTTACTGTTGATAATCTGAGAAGCAGCTACTGGATTTACTATCTCAGAAGTTACGCGATCAGAAATGCCAAAAATACCATTTTCGTCTTGTACCAAATCTGTACGACGAGGACCATTGAGACCTAATGTATAAGGAAGTGTATTAAGTTTAGCTGTATCACTTTCGTAAACAGGCGTAATCGGGTCAATATTCAAAGCTCTACCTAGTGGCGAACCAAACTCTGTATTATCTGCTACACCGCGAGATTCTGTGTGCGTATAAGCAACATTAGTTCCGTATTTGAAACGCTTATTCACTTGACTTTCTACATTCAAACGAGCTGTCAAACGAGAATAATCTGATTTACCTTCTGCGACGATACCATCTTGTTGAAAAAAGTTGACAGAACTATAATAAGTCATTTTTTCTGTACCACCTGCAACACTAAATTCATTACTTACGATTGGTGCATTATTAAAAAACACTGCATCTTGCCAGTTTGTTCCTTCACCCAATGCATCTGGATTAGCATAAGGAATTGTTTCACCTGCTGCCGCTGCCATCTCGTTCTGAATGATTGCATACTCGCGCGAATTTAATAATGGTATTTTTTTCCATGGATTTTGAATACCATAAAACCCATTATAATTGACACGCATTTTGCCTTTTTCACCTTTCTTTGTCGTTACTATAATAACACCGTTAGCTCCTCGCGCACCATAGATAGCCGCAGAAGCTGCATCTTTTAATACTTCAATAGACTCAATATCACTAGGATTAAGGAAGTCAATTCCTCCTCCAATGATAACTCCATCAACTACAAAAAGTGGGTTACTTCCATTGATAGAAGATGTACCTCGAATACGAATAGTAGAACCAGACCCTGGCGCACCAGATCCTTGTGTAATACGAACACCAGAAGTACGCCCTTGTAATGCCTGTTCTATACGTGGCACTTGCATATCTTCTAGGTCTTTTCCTTTTACTTGAGAAATTGAACCTGTTACACTACTCTTCTTCTGAGTACCATATCCTACTACAACTAATTCCTCACCAATATCAACCCCTTCTGTAAGTTGTATATCAATGATGCTTCTACTATCAATTTCAATTTCTTTTGTTCCATAGCCTGTATAAGAAAATACTAGAGTAGTTGCGTTTGTAGGTAATTCGATACTATATCGACCTTCAACATCTGAAATAGCTCCTACATTAGAGCCTTTCACCAAAACTGTTGCCGCTATAAGTGCTTCGCCACTATTTGCATCTGTAATTAATCCAGAAACTGTAGTTTGAGCGAAAGAGATCGCGGACCACATTAACGCCAGTACGAGCGTTAAATAGTTCTTTTTCATAATAATTTGGTTTTAAAAAAAATTAAGTCATTAAAATTAAGATTCATTAAGGCTAAAGCTTTCTAACAGCTAAAAGCATTTGGTATGATAACCAACATTACTCCTATTAGATTGAATAGTTTTTCACATTAATAATATATTGTATATTAAACGAGAACAATACAAAACTATAATCTTTTGCAAAAAAACCAAATAAAATCCCTACATCACGATTGCAACAGGTATGAGAAAGCAAAATAAAGACTACATCAAGACTACATCACTTTATTATTTTTTGTACCTTAGAGCTTTAAAACATACAAAATGACTTTCACACCTATTCAATATTTTTTTTTAATATCAGCTCTTTTTTTAGGGGCTTTTAACTCTATTTTTGCCCAATCTAGTAATATAGGAACACCTCCAATCACTAATTATTCAAAAGAAATCTATCATGCTGGTACTCAAAATTGGGATATTGCACAGCATCCAAATGGTATTATTTACTTTGCTAATAATGGCGGATTATTAGAGTTTGATGGAGTAAACTGGAGATGCTATGGCGTTAGTAATCAAACTAACATTAGGTCAGTTGCGATAGATGAAAAAGGTAAAATATATGTTGGTGCGCAAGGCGAATTTGGGTATTTTTATAAAAATGAAAACGGCGAACTAACCTATCAATCACTAGTTCCTTTAATTAAAGAGTCTGATAGAAATATAGCTGATGTTTGGGGAATTGATATTTTAGACAATAAAATTTTCATCAGAACAAGAAATAAAATACTTCTATATGAGAATGACACTATACGCTCTATTTATACTACTAAAAAAATAGATTACTCAAATATTATTGATAATTCCTATCTCATTAATAGTCTTGACAGTGGTATTTTGAAGTATAATGGAGCGTCTTTTGATAGAATATCTCCTAAAGCCTTCCAACAAAAAGAAATATCTGGTATCTTTAAGTTCAATAAAGATACATTGCTTGTTACTACTATTAATTCTGGTCTTTTTTTATTACAAAATAAAACAATAACACCCTGGAAAATCAATGACAATAACATTTTAGCTAAAAGTAGTATTTATTGTAGTACGCCAATTAATAAAACCACTTTTGCCATTGGAACTTCTAATAAAGGTGTGTTTTTTATTAATAAAAAAGGAAAAGTCACTCAGCATATCAGAAGAATTTCAGGATTGCAAAACAATAATATTTTAAGCCTTTTTTCGGATGAATACTCCAATTTGTGGCTCGGGCTAAATAACGGCATTGATTACATAGAAACCAGTTCTCCTTTTTCGTATATCCAACCCAACAATCACCTTCAAGGAACAGGATACACCATTCAAATTCATAATAATAAAATTTACTTTGGCACTTCAAATGGAGTTTACTTCAAAGACTGGAAATCATACTATAATCCTACTCTAAACAAATCATTCAATACAGTTCAAAATGCAAATGGGCAAGTTTGGGACTTACTGACTTTCAAAGATGAATTATTACTAAACCATCATAGGGGTACTTTTGCTATCAAAGGAAACTCAGCCATTCAAATATCCGAGCAAGAAGGTTCGTGGCTTCAAATTCCTATTCAAAATCAAGAAAATCTTTTATTGAGTGGTTATTATAATGGTTTAGCGACCCTAAATTGGAAAAACGGTTGGAAAGTAGAAAATGAATTCTTTCAAGATTGGAAAGAATCCAGTCGAATTATGGCGCAAGACGAATTAGGAAACGTTTGGGTTTCTCATCCATACAAGGGAGCATTCAAGGTTAATTTCAATGAAGATTATTCCAAAATAATTAGCGTAAAGCAATACAATTCCTCAAAGGGTTTTCCTTCGGATTTACTGATTTACGTTTTTAAGATTGGAGATAAAGTTGTTTTTGGAACGGATAGAGGCATTTATAGCTATAATGCCGAAAAAGACCAATTTGAACCTAATGAAAAATGGAATAACCTATTGGGTTCACAAACTTGGGTGAAACGATTAATAGAAAGCCCTAGTGGTGATATTTGGTTTGTAACAGAAGATAAAATTGGTGTATTGGAAGTAAAAGACGGCGGAGTTTATAAGCAAGTGAAGCCGCGTGTTTTTCCACAAATTAAAAACAAATTAGTAGGTGGATTTGAAAAAATATATCCCTATGATAAAGAAAATGTCTTTTTTGCTTCTGAAAATGGCTTTATTCATTTCAATCCTCAACAGGTCATCAAAGATACAAGTTTCAATATACACATCAGGCAGGTTCAATTAGAAAACAGCCAAACTACTATTTTTAGTGGCAGTTCAAACTCCCAAAATCAACCTCCTACGACAATCAATTACACCGATAATGCTATTAACTTTAGTTATTCAGCCTCTTACTATGCTAATATTGAAGCCAATGAATATCAATATTATTTAGAAGGCTTTGATGAGAAATGGTCAGAATGGAATCCTCAAACCAAAAAAGGTTATACCAACCTTAACTATGGTACTTATATCTTCCATGTAAAAGCGCGAAATATTAATGGTCACCAAAGCTCAATCGAGCATTTTACTTTTAAAATTTCACCTCCATGGTATGCCACAAAATTCGCTTATTCTATTTATACTCTATTCTTTGGAGTGTTTTTATTATTACTAATACTAATACCAAGAAAGCAATTTGAGCGAGAAAAAGCAGCTTTGCAACATGAGCAAGAACTCAATTTACAAGAGACCGAAGAAAAACATAAAGTCGCAGAGGAAAAAAGAAAGCAACAAATATCTCAACTTGAAAAGGAAAAATTAGAGTTAAAAATCCAAAATCAAAACAAAGAATTAGCCACTAATACCATGCATTTGGTACAAAAAAGTGAAATTTTACAGAAATTAAAGGAAGAATTGCAAAAGATTGCAAAAACTTCAACTGATGAAAAAACGGCTAAAAGTATTCGGAAAGTAATACGAAAAGTCATTGCTGACGAACGATTAGACCAAGACTGGGAACAGTTTGCCAAACATTTTGACCAAGTATATGGTGACTTTTTGAAGCGTTTACAGGAAAAATATCCAAACCTCACCCCTAAAGACCACAAACTTTGCGCTTATCTTCGCATGAATTTAACTTCTAAGGAGATTGCTCCGTTATTAAATATTTCTGTTCGTGGTGTTGAAATTGCACGTTATCGACTCCGAAAACGTTTGGCTATTGATGGTGATGTGAATTTGGTGGAATTGATGATTAAGTTGTAGTGGACGGGCGGCTGCGCCTTGACGGTGGACGGACGGCTGCGCCTGACGGTGGACGGACGGCTGCGCCTGACGGTGGACGGACGGCTGCGCCTGACG
>CAKZLT010000090.1 GCA_937127195.1 uncultured Saprospiraceae bacterium | reverse complement strand
TTTCAAAAGTTAGCTCTTTTTCAAATGCTTTAGCTGCCTGAATGAACGCTTTTTGGTCAATAGGATGGTCTTCTATCAGAAGTACTTGATATGGAATTACGCGTGTTTTCATTTGTCCGTTTTCTTAAAAATAAGTAACCAATCGAAAATAAGTATAGATTAAAAATGATATAACACCTTGATTATTAAAGGTTATTCATGATTATATCATTCCTTAATTCCGTCATTATACTTAACAGGAATTAATTAACTCTAAAAGCTCTTTATACAATGACAGAATGAGTGAATAACTTTTGATAGTTCGTTAATTTTGTACAACTACTTACCTTAATAGAACCACCTAACCAACCTCCTTTTCTTCTTTAAGCATTCTATATATGGTTGATTTTCCTATGTCTAATTTCTTAGCAACCAACAAAACGTTATCATCATACTTCTTCAAAAAATGATGTATAATCTTACTTGTATATGCTTTTAGAGTCGTTTCTTCTGTCAAAAATGCTTCTGTTTTCTTTGGGCTATTAAAATGAATATCATCAACATCAATGGTATTTGAGCTAGCCATCACAGCAGAAAGTTCAATTACTGCCTTCAATTCTCGAACATTTCCAGGGTAAGAATATTCTAGTAATCGCTGTTTAGCATTTTTAGAAATATCCATTTTAGGCATTTTATTTTGTTTTATAAATGCATCCAAAAAAGACTTAGCCAACAAAACAATATCGTTTCCTCTATCTCTCAAAGGAGGTAATTCGACTGGTAGCCCTAACAAACGATAATATAAATCCTCTCTAAAGTTTCCTGAGTTAACCTCTTCTGCTAGATTCTTGTGAGTTGCGACAATGATTCGCGCATCAAATTTAATTGGTTTATCTCCACCAATTCGATTAACTTCTCGTTCTTGAAGTGCTCGAAGTAGTTTGGCTTGTAAGCTAATATCCATTTCTGCGACCTCATCCAAAAATAAAGTTCCCTTATTGGCTTGCTCAAACTTACCTATCTTACGAGTATTAGCTCCTGTAAACGCACCTTTCTCATAACCGAATAATTCGCTTTCTAACAGATTATCAGGAATCGCGCTCATGTTTACAGCTACGAATGGTTGTTTTTTCTTATCAGAATTATAATGAATACTCTTAGCAATCACTTCCTTCCCTGTTCCTGTCTCACCTGTAATTGACACTGAAATATTCGTCCGAATGGCTTTTTTCATTAAAGAATAAACCCGTTGCATCGGCTTACTATTACCAATAATACTTTTGTCAAACTGATAACGGTCTGTCAATTCATCCCGCAAAATTTCTACTTCTTCTTTTAATTCTATATTGCTCTTAACATGACTTACCGTATTTAGCAATCGCTCTTTGGTTTCATTATCCTTAGTTATATAGTCATACGCCCCTTCTTTGAGTAGCTTGACCGCAGTTGCAATATCCTGCTGACCAGACAAAATAACAACAACAATGTCTTTATTAAAAGATTTGATTTTTCGGAGTACATCTTCTCCTGTCATATCAGGCAACGAATAATCTAACGAAATAATTGAAGGACCGAGGTGTAAGTTTTCCAGACATTCTTTACCTGTTGTAAATGAGAATACTTCATGATCAGGATTAAGCTCCATGATATATTTGACCATTCGGTTATACATCGGATCATCTTCTACTACAAATATTTTTATGGGTTGGTCTTGCATTTTCATTTGCTTCTAGTATTTATTTGGTTCTAATTAAATTACAATCTTCATTCCCATTACGAAACTACGTCCAAAATAAAACCTTTTTTCTATTTTTTATAATGAAAATCTTTATTAGATTTGAAAAGTATATCGTAAATGTCTGATAGTCAAATTTTTAATAAAATTTAGTTTTTTGCTTTCTATAAAAAAAATGACAAATAAATTCTTTTTTTTTATAAAAAAATAAATTTAGTAGCTCAAATACAAAAAGCCTTCCCAAATTCGGAAATTTGAGAAGGCTTTTTGTATTTAAATTATTAAAGGAAATAGACTTATCCGCCCATTTCTTTTTTCATAGAATTCATTTGACTTGACCAAAGTTGCTTTTGATCTTCTACTTCGTCATCATCACACCAATCTGTGATTTCGAGTAATGTTTCACCTGTAACGGGAGAACGTGAAATTTTGAATTCTAAAAATTCCTCATCACTTTCTGCTTCATCCCATTGTAACTTCAAATACTCTCCTTCTAGATCTTCTATAATTGTCGCGATTTCTTCTTCACCATCCCATGAATAGATGTATTGACCATCTACGATGTCTGATTTATCGCAAAACCAACGAATTAAGCAGTCAGGAGTAGTCAAAAACCTGTAAACGATTATTGTAGAAGCTCGGAATAAGAAATCTATTTTGAATGGAACTCTTTTCATTTGTTTGCTATTACTGTTTGTAATTTATGATTATTGGCAATAAAAACTGTTCATTAATCCATTATTATCACCTTTTGAAATAGTGGATTAGTATTAAAATTTAGAAAATGCCATTAATTGATTTGAATATCAATGAATTAAATAAAGTATTCTTAACTCTATATTTTTTAATTAAATAAGAATTAATCTTGAACTTGTTGTGCAATAAAAAGTAAAAAAATGATTTATCCAAAAATAACTATCTAATTTTTTTAAAAAAATAAAAAATATACCTTCCCTTTTTTTTAAAAGAAGCTATTTTGCCCTTTGTTTTTTTTTAAAAAAGCTAACTTAAGACCTTTAAAGAACGATTTTACTTAATTTTAAATGTTTTTCCATCTTAAAAAACTAACCATATTTTTTTTAATGGAAAGGCGAAAAAAAAACTTATCCTTTGATAAAAAAAGATTTCTTTGGTTTAAAACCATATTTCTTTTTTTTGAATAAAAACCAAATTTTATACCTTTCTTTTTTATTGAAAAAAAACAAAACCACTATTCAAAACAAAAAAACATCAATATTAACTTTGTCATAACAGTTTTATTCTCTTAATTTAGCAGGAAATATGAAATCGCTGATAATCAAAGCATTTGCTAAAAAATGTGGTTCTCTAAAATTATTGTGGAATTCAGAATAGTATGAATGAACCACTAGAAGTGACAAACGAATCACTTCAAAAAAAATCAAAGAATCAAAAATATTCACTCTGCATATTTCAATCAACGGCATATAAAACTTACTGTTCAGAACTATGAGACAATTAAAAATTACACAACAAATTACTAAAAGAGAGAGTAAATCTCTTGAAAAGTACTTACACGAAGTTTCGCGAGAGGGAATGATTACTGCTGATGAAGAAGTTGAATTAGCACAACAAATTAAAGATGGTGATGAGTATGCTTTAAACAAATTAGTTAGAGCAAATTTAAGATTTGTTATTAGTGTTGCTAAACAATACCAAAATACAGGATTAACTGTAGAAGATTTAATTAACGAAGGAAACTTAGGGTTAATTGAAGCTGCAAAAAGATACGATCATACAAAAGGTTTTAAATTTATATCTTATGCTGTTTGGTGGATTAGACAAAGTATTTTAAAAGCTGCTGCAGATAACTCTAGAACAATTCGTTTACCACACAACCGTTTAGGTGAAATTCAAAAAATAAATAGAGCTTCTAGCGAATTTGAGCAACAAATGGAAAGAGAGCCAACAGATGAAGAGCTTTCTGAAATTTTAGAAATGGACTTAGAGAAAGTTCAAAACTCTAGGAAAATGTCTAAAAAACAAACTTCTGGTATTATTGAAATGGAAGCCATCAAATCAAACACTGTGGAGGAGTGAAGGGTGGGACTCTGGCTGCCAGCAGCTTATAAAGTGCAGCCGGAGCAGGTGAATGGAATCTACCTGACGACCATCAGGCTCCTGCTGGAAGAGAAGTTACACACATCGGACTAATTTCATTAAATTACCTTCAGCTGATGTATTATACAACTCAACAAAATAATCCCACAAAGAGTAAAAAACAGAAAGCTCAGGTTCAGTGTAAGAGATTTTTGTTGAGACAAAAGTTTCATCTACAGATCTATAAAAACTAGTGCTGTCAAACGATTAAAATATTTAATCGCGATTAATCGCATTTATGTCATAGTTAACTCAAAATTAATCGCGATTAATCGCAAATTTGTATCTATTCTTAATGTCCCTTCATTAATTTTTTCTCCATAATTTTTTGGGGGTTTTAATGCTCTATCAACATGGAAAGTGGATTGGCTTGCTTTATGCAAATGTTTTATTTTATTG
>CAKZLT010000089.1 GCA_937127195.1 uncultured Saprospiraceae bacterium | reverse complement strand
CTTTACTTTTGCCTGTTCTGATGAATCTTTTCCAGTCTTTTTCTAACTGTGCCGTCGCCTTAAATAGCTTTCTAAATTCACGTATTTCATCATCCAAACCTTCTACGTCCGACACTTTCAAAGTCGTTCTATCCACAATTTGAAGCACGTAGTTCTCAAACAATTTTTGCGCTTTATATACATCTCCCTTACAATAATAACCGTAAGTTTCCATGAAAGTATATTTGGCTAAAGTTCCTTTTTCACAAACTCGACGCGCTAATTTATTCTTTTCTAACTTATCAAAATCTACCTGATGCGTCTCCAAAAAGTCGTCCCAAAGGTCATTTGTATTATGATAAGCCAATATTTTATTATCCAAATCCTGAAAACGTTTTATAAATCCTGGGATTTTACGATAGCCTTCTTCTCCAAAATTTCTAATTTCTGAAATGTAATTTTCAGCATCCGTCACCGAATTACTACAAAAATTAGTCGTTCCGTACATCAAACAATACTTCGGATAATTGATGGAAGCTTTGGCTGGTTTTGGTAATTTACTAATATTTGATACCTTATTATTACTCAAAAACTCTTTCCACGTCTCATCAAAATTCACCACTTGTGCCTGCGCGTTCATTATCAAACCGCCCAAAAGCACTACACACCATATCTTTCGCAATAGTTTATTCATTCTTCTTTTCGTTTGATGAATTAAATTTTTCGTTCCTTTTTCTAAAAAAAATATATAATCTAAACTCTTGTAAAGTTAAATCGTTTTTCCTTATACGCTTATTTCATAAAAAACGTTTATTCTGTTTTCTTTTTTATAAAAAAAGCATCTCATCTATTTAACGTGCAAAAATGGGGGTGTATAACAAATTGTCGCATATTAGATTTACTCGGTCAAGCCTCGTGAGAGAAGTTGCGAAATCTTAAAGATTTGGCAAATCTGTTTCATGCAGCCCATTTGCCAAATCTCCTAGATTTCGCAAATGTTATTTTCTACCATTCCGACAATTTGTTATACACCCAAAAATGGTGTTGGATATTTTTTTTATAAAAATAAATCGCTAGTTTCAGAGTGAAGCGCAGCGTCTCTGAAACTAGCAGGTTTTATTGCCTTTATTCATAAAAAAAGACTATTCCCATAGAAATAGTCTTTTTTATTCTTTAATAAAACAACATCCAAAAAAAATCTACATCATCCAATCCGTACTCGACTCATAAGACTTCAACTCCCCTTTTCCATCGCTCGGACATTGGCAATCTTTCATAGAAAACTGTAAATCTGATGATTTTGGAATGGCTTGCAAACAATCAGAGCCTAATGTTTTGGCAAGATAAACCACCAAATTAACGACCAATTGCGTCTTATCTTCTAAAGGCAAAGAGTGGTCAATACCGATTTTGAAGGTTGTTGCTGCATCTGTCGGGTCATTTGCCAGCTTTGACAAATAACTAGAATGGTCTAGATAATGAGCATTGAAAGGCAAAACATTATTGATACTTTTAGAAAATTCTAAATCGTAATTAGCTAAAAAGTCATTCAGTACCGTAGATATATTATGGGCTAATTTCTCAGTTTTTGGATTACTATAATAAACCGTATTCCCAAAAATATTATTACCAATCACAATCTTATAATGCGTTTTGGAAGAAGGCGTATTTTCAGAAAATCCATCTTCAGTCAGGTGCAACGGTGTCACAACCGACATACTACTCCCGTTTTTGCATTTTAAATTAAAGTAATTGTATAGTTTTTGATGTAGAATGCTCTCTTGTTGCGGAAACTCCGAATATAGGGTTACATCCGTTGCAATAGTCGGAAGCGAAGTCGCTTGTTCCGTTGCACAGCCAGCTATGAACATTACCGTGAAGGCAACGCCAATGTATTTAATCAATTGCATAAGCTTTAGTTTTTCGTTTTCTGAGAAATATTCAGAAAACCAATTTTTTTATAGATGTTGTTTTAGCAACCTTGCAATTGTTGATAGCACTTTTAGTTTTGGTAAAGATAGATATAAGATTCACTTATACTTATAGTTGTATAATTTGAATAAGCAAAGGAATAAAATTTATTTTGATTAATAGCAACAATTTACGATTAATCAATCGTTTTTGCAAATGGTAAGCCGCTTATTAGTGGCAAACCTCCCATTTCTTATTACGAATGACTCTTTTTAGTAATTTTGAAACTATACAAAATAGTTTCTAACAGGAGCAGTTTCGATTCTGAATAGATTCATTTCTAATGAAATGAAGTACATGAGCAGAAGTAACAAATAAAAGCTGGTTTCAGGGACGCTACGCTTAACTCTGAAACCAGCAATTCTTAAAAGAAGACTAAATGCGTATGCCCAAAACCGCCTCAATTTATTGATTTTCTAGGCGTTCTACGGTTTCTAGCATTTTGAATGTATTCAAAAATACACGCCCTGCAAACGAATAATCAACCATAATTTTGCCTGTCATGTAGAAAGAAACTCGCGTCACGAGATAAGAACGAATCGCATAAGCGTAACCTTTCAGCCAATCTTCCCAACTAATAGATGCCTCTTGTAATGAATGATGATATTTTAGGTAATCAATTAAAATGTTTTCTTCAAAATCTTTAGGTAATACAAAACTCAAAAATTCGACAATATCGCGATGAGGAAAGTCTATCACAGCCAACTCCCAATCATAAAAACAAACTTTTCCATTCTGACGAATTGCCAAATTTCTAGTATTGCAATCATTATGAATAATTGTTTTTTCTAATTTCAAGTCATTGTGCAACTCTTCTAGTTCGTCTATAATTCCATGTAATTGCTTCGATAAGTGACTCCATTCGGTGTCTTGATATTCTAATTCAATTATTTTGGCAAACTCACAATAGAGTTCTGTTGACTTCCAAGGCTCAAATGCAGGTATTTCTACCAAAGAAATATCATAGTTGTCATTTTTAAAATATTGATGCACCTTATTTATTGACTCAATAACGGATTTTATATGGGTTACTTCCCATAATTCAGGTTCGTTTTCAGTATTAAATAACAGTAATTCCTCTGGATTCAACATTTCTTGTGTAATCAGAAAAATTTCTCTTTTTCCATCCACTAGACTTCCATAAAAAGTTGGCGTACAATCTAAACCACTTTCGTGCAATGCTCGATACATTGCTACTTCCTTGAGGTGACAATTTTTATATTCTAAATTTGGAGTAGATATTTCCAATAAATCCGCTAGTCTAGGTTCAATTGAAGCTGCCATAAAATGCAATCCTTGCATCACTTCTGAGTCTAGCGGCTTACTTTTCAAAAGGATAACATTCGCTTCTGTTTGTTCTGTTTTATTGTTTTTAAAAATGGCTTTCATTGGAATAAAGCCCGTGATTTTATTATTAATTCGGCTAGTTAAACCAATAATAATTCCATTCTGAACCATTGACTTTTTGAAATATTCAACCGTTTCCAATGTTCTTTCTTCATTTTCAATCAATGTCCTTTGAAGTAATTCTTGATTGATTTCAGCTTTCAATAACCAATTAACGGGTTTGTTTCGCCCCATTTTTTCGTGAGCTTTCGCAAATTGTCCACCTACGATTGCTGCAAAAGTTGATATTTCGAGTGAAAGCGCAAAACCTGCTATCATTTTAGCAAAGCGTTCTATTTTGCCCTTTCCTTGGCAATCCATCATTGTCAAGGCCTCGCGTTGCTTCGGCAAATGCGTACCGCCGCCAATTGTACCAATCACCAAAGCAGGCAAATGAAGCGTACAATACAAGCCTCGTTTCGTTCTTTCCATATTCAATATACCGACGCTCGACTCATGGATACTCGCCAAATCTTGTCCCGTAGCCGCAAAAATAGCCGCAATTGCATTCGACACATTTATATTATAACCCACCATTCCGTCTAGTCGGCTCATCGTATAAGATTGATACAAGCAAGTCAAAAAATCATCAGAATTGACATGTAAGACTCTTTGAATTTCTTTTTCTAATAATTCGCACTCTGCTATTACATGAACACCTCGTCCTTGACTAACCGAATAATTTGAAACTTTTTTGTCCGAAGCAGAATTACCTTCTATTACATAATGAACAGGTTCTATATTTGTTTCTTCCTGAAAATGCTTATTTACCCAAAGTACCGCATTCCAAGTGCAGGTTGTTGTCATATTCTGCCCAGAAGCGTCTCCAGTTGTGTAAACGAATTTTAGGTTAACACTTCTACTTGCAATAATCGCATCTATTTTTTCTAGTTTTGCATGATTAGAATATTGCTCTGCTATATTTTTAATCTCCTCAAAGTGATTATCTACCCAGTTTTTGAATATCAGGCATTCATTCAAATTATTAAAAACAAACATCGGACTACGAATCATTTTCTGATGAATGACAATCGCATTGAAACCGCCACTATTACTAATTGCCTTTGCTCCACGATTGATACTAGCCACTAATGCACCTTCAAGTGTAGCGGCAGGTGCATAAACATATTCTTGTTTTTTGTTATAATTAAAAAGTAAAGGCCCAATCAATCCAACAGGAATCTCTACCGAACCAATGTAAGATTCTATATTGTGCTTGATAGTCTCAATATCTAATTGACTGTCTGATAAATAAGTTGTATCTATATTTTCAGTATCTAAAAAACTGCGCCTTTGCTGCACTGCTTCTTTAGTATTCAAGCCTCTTCTTGGTACGATAGGATATTTCTTCATGCTTTTCTTTTTCTCAGGCAACTTTTTCAAAAGAGTTCTATTCTATTTT
>CAKZLT010000088.1 GCA_937127195.1 uncultured Saprospiraceae bacterium | reverse complement strand
TAGTCACGATGCCTTTTATCGGACTTTTTACACAATTAATGAAAGGAGATGCAAAGGATACAGATTTTACTGGATTAATAGCAACGACCATTTTACCACATAAAAAAGGGGATATGGGACAAATTGAATTACTAGTTGATGGTCGAGATATGCGTTTGAATAGTCGAATTGCAGAAGACTGGGAAGGAACAATTCCTAATAATGTAGAAGTTATTATTACAGGAAGTAATAGAGAGAAAAATATTTTTTTTATAAAACCCTTGGAAGCATAATAGGTGATTGATATATCATTTTTTAATGAAAATAATTAATTATTTATATTCCAAGCCAATTCTAAAATACTAATAAATATGTTTGAAAATGTCACTTTGATTATAATCATTGCATCGGCGGTGGTTTTTATTGGCTTAATAGCCTGGTTGGTTAGTTTATACAAAAAAGTGCCTCAAGGAAAGGCATTAGTCATTACTGGTGCGCGAGGTATTCGGGTTTCTTTTGAAGGGGCGGTTGTGATTCCTGTATTAGAACGCCTAGAAATAATGGATACGTCTATTAAAAAAGTAGAAATTGAGCGTATCGGTAAAGACGGTTTGATTTGTAAAGATAATATGAGAGCGGATATTAAAGTTGCTTTCTTTGTCCGTGTAAATCCAGAGCCTGCTGATGTGAAGAGAGTGGCACAAACAATTGGCTGTGAACGTGCATCTGATATTACTACTTTGAATACACTTTTTGAAGCTAAGTTTTCGGAGGCTTTAAAAACAGTTGGTAAAAAGTTTGATTTTATTCAATTATATGATAGTAGAGCAGAATTCAAAACAGAGATTCTAGGAATTATAGGTAAAGACTTGAATGGTTATGTTTTGGATGATTGCGCGATTGATTATTTGGAGCAAACGCCTTTACAATTCTTAAAAGCGGATAATATCTTAGACTCAGAAGGTATTAGAAAGATTACAGAATTAACTGCTAACCAAAATATATTAGCTAATCAAATTCGTCGTGATGAAGAAAAAACTATCACAGAACAGAATGTAGAAGCTAAAGAAGCGATTTTGGAATTTAATCGTCAATTGGCAGAAAAAGAAGAGCGTCAGCGTCGTGAAGTTGCAAATATTACAGCTCGCGAACAAGCGGAGATTGATAAAGTAGAACAAGAAGAACGTTTGCGTTCAGAACGTGCCAAAATCACAACAGAAGAAGAGATTGGTATTGCAGAAGCTAACAAAGACCGTCAAATTATCGTTGCTCAAAAAAGTAAAGAACGAACGGAAGCAGTTGAAGCGGAACGCGTAGAAAAAGACCGTTTATTAGAAGTAAACGAGAAAGAACGTATCGTTACTTTGGCACAAATTGAGAAAGAGAAAGCGATTGAAGAAGAGAAAAAACAAATTCAAGATATCGTTAGTGAGCGTGTCGCTGTTGATAAAAAAGTGGCTGAAGAGGAAGAGAAAATCAAGGATTTGAAGGCTTTATCAGAAGCAGAACGTAAGAAGCAAGTTGCTTTGAAAGGCGCGGAGCAAGAAGGTGAAAGCTTGATTATCACAACTACTAAGCGAGCGGAAGCAGATAAATTAGCTGCGGAAGTGAACGCGGAGAAGAAAATGATTGACGCAAAAGCTCAAAAAGATGCAGCAGTCAAGGAGGCAGAAGCACGCAAAATTCATGCAGAAGCGAAAGCAGCAGAAGAAGCGACTATTGGTTTGGCGGAAGCACAGGTGATAGAAGCGAAAGCTGGTGCGAAGGAGCGCGATGGTAGTGTGGAAGCGGTTGTTTTGGAAAAAAGAATGATTGCAGAAGCCAAAGGAATTGAAGCAAAAGCAGAAGCAGAGCGCAAACGCGGCTTGGCTCAAGCGGAAGTTATCAAGGCTCAAGGTACAGCAGAAGCGGAAATTGAAGAGCAAAAAGGCTTGATTGAGGCAGATGTCATGGAGAAAAAGGCATTAGCTGATGCAAAAGGTTTGCGCGAATTGGGCGAAGCAGAAGCGAATACTATTCAATTGAAAGCGTTGGCAGATGCGAAAGGCGTAGAAGAAAAAGCCTTAGCAATGCAGAAATTGAACGATGTTGGAAAAGAGCATGAAGAGTTCAAGTTGAGGTTGGAGAAAGAGAAAGCAATTGATTTAGCTCAAATAAATGTTCAAACTGAAATTGCAAAAGCTCAAGCATCTGTCTTGGCAGAAGCGTTGAAATCAGCAAATATTGAAATCATTGGTGGTGAGCAGAAATTCTTTGATAGCATTATGGGCGCGATTAATCAAGGTAAAACGGTTGACCGTTTGATGAATAATAGCTCGAACTTGCAGGAAATGAAGGGCGCATTATTGGGTGATGGAAGCGAGCCTTTGATGGATAGAATTAAAGGTTTGGTTGAGAAATCAGGAATGTCAAGCGATGATGTTCGTAACTTAACGATGTCGAACTTGTTATTTCAATTATCACAGAAAGCATCAGGAGAAGATAAAAATATCATCTCTTCAATTATGAGTACCGTGAGTTCTTTGGG
>CAKZLT010000087.1 GCA_937127195.1 uncultured Saprospiraceae bacterium | reverse complement strand
CATATTATCTATCAAATAATATTTTTTAATTCATTATTCTTAATTTGGCATTTTAAGCAGATGAACAAAAAACACTTCTTGATAATTACGTTCTTAATTTCTGTTTACGCCCTTATCTTTGTAGTGAACCTTACGTGAGACCTTGAAATATGGTCTTAAATTAGTAGCATTGAAACGCGTTTGGTATTAGGGGGAAATATTCGCGTTTTTTATCAAATAAAAATACTTTTGCCTAATATCGCTTAATAAAAACCATTTTTTAGCACTTATCAACTCGTAAGACATTCTTTTTTTATAAAAAAATAAAAATGCCAAATCCAAAAGTTATTATAAAAAAAATAGAAACTGAACAAGAAAGACAGATTAGTCAAATTATGGAAAGCGCAATGTTTGAGAAATCAAATAGGGTAGATATGTTTGAAGATTCTAATGCTGTTCATGTTATTGTGATTACTAGCTATGACGAAGCGATTGGACTGGGTTCTATTTTTTTTAAAAATAAAAAAACTATCTTCAGAATAGGTGTGGTCAGAGGATTTGATAACTTAGGCTATGAGAAACTAATTGAAAATTATTTAAAAATGTTAACAAATGAATGAGCAAAGGACAGGGCTTTTTTTCATTTTTTAATAAAAAAAATTCTATGAAGCAACTTTATATACTTATCGGTTTGATGATTTTTGAAGCATCTGCTTTTGCTCAAAAAGCAACTGTTTTTGGTAAAATAACAGATGGATATAATAATATTTTGGTTGCCGCAACGGTGCAAGCAGGCACAAACGGAACAACAACCGACGCGCTAGGGAATTATAGTCTAGAGCTAGAAGCAGGAACTTACGAAATTGAAGTTTCATATTTAGGTTACGAAACAACGACCAAAGCAGTCACACTAGCCGCAGGTGAAGAAAAAAACTTAAACATTCAGCTTTTGGAAGGTGCTTCTCTTCTGAAAACGGCAACCGTAACGAGTGGCAAATTTGAGAAGCCTTTGGGCGAAGTAACGGTTTCGTTAGAGGTTATTAAGCCTTCTTTGCTTGAAAACACGAATACGGTGCAGGTCGATGAAGTGATTGAGAAAGTACCAAGTGTTACGGTCGTTGATGGTCAACCGAATATCCGTTCGGGAGCTGGTTATTCTTATGGTGCGGGTAGTCGCGTATTGTTGTTGATTGATGATTTGCCAGCTTTGCAAGGTGATGCAGGTTTTCCAAATTGGAATTTTGTGCCAGTTGAAAATATCGCACAAATCGAAGTGGTCAAGGGGGCAGCTTCGGCACTTTATGGCTCTTCGGCAATGAATGGAATTATCAATATTCGTACCGCTTACCCAACTTCTGAGCCTTACACGAAGGTAAGTACATTTGCTACAATGTACAGCAACCCGAGTGATTCTCGTAAGAAATGGTGGGGCGACACCACGGAAACGCCACTCAAGACGGGGATTCAATTGGCTCACAGACAGAAATTTGGTAAGCTAGATTTGGTGCTTGGGGCGTATTATTTATATGACCAAAGTTTTAGGAAAGATGCATTTACGCGTTACGGTCGCTTTAATGTAAATACTCGCTATCGAGTGAATGATGAATTGGCGGTTGGTTTGAATGCTAATTATCAAAATGGTCGAACTGGTAATTTTATTTTGTGGTCAGATGACACGACGGGCGCGTACGTGCCACGAGAAGGAACGATTACGGAGAACAATAATTATCGTTTGATAATTGACCCTTATGTGACTTATTACAAAGGGAATATGCGCCACAAGCTAATGGGACGTTTTTATAATATTAAAAATGACCAAGGAAATGCTACTGCTGACCAGAGTATTAATTCACAGCAGATTTATGGAGAATATCAATTTCAAAGGAATTTTAAGGAAATTGATATGGTGCTTACTTCGGGCATTGTGGCAAGTTACCTAACGGTAGATGCCGCGCTGTACGGCGATACGACTTACACGACAAGCAATTCGGCTTTTTATGCGCAATTGGATAAGAAGTTTTTTGACAAATTGAATGTGTCAATCGGACTTCGTTATGAGCGAAATACGATTTCCAGCTTGGATACATCTATTAATGTTTTATCAGAATTGAAGCCTGTGATGCGTTTTGGTGTAAATTATCAAGCTGCTGCATATACTTACATTCGAGGCTCGTTTGGTCAAGGTTATCGTTTTCCGACGGTTGCAGAGCAATTTATTTCGACGCAAATTGGTAATGCATTGACGATTTATCCGAATGACACACTGACTTCCGAAACGGGTTGGAGTGCCGAGGTAGGAGTGAAGCAAGGATTTAAAATAGATAATTTTAAAGGATATTTGGATGTGGCTGCTTTTTGGATGGAGTATAATGACATGATGGAATTTACTTTTGGGAATTATGGCGGTGGTTTAGGAGGATTGGGATTTGCATCACTGAATATTGGAGATACTAGAATACAAGGAGTAGATGTAAGTGTTGCAGGAACAGGAAAATTGTTTGGTCTCAAAACGAGTGCATTGATTGGTTATACTTATACTTTGCCGACTTATCGCAATTTTGAGTCTATTGACACCAATACAAATTCTATTGGAGAGAATATTTTAAAATACCGTTTTCAGCATTTGATGAAGTTTGATTATGAGACGACTTTTAAGCAGTTTACGTTAGGAATTGCGTTTTTGGGATATAGTCATGTAGATAATGTGGATGCTATTTTTGAAAATGACTTTGTTTTACCTGGCGTTCGTTCGTTTAGAGAAGCCAATAATTCGGGAACTTTGGTGACTAATATTCGATTTTCTTACCAAATTAATGAGCATTTTAAGGCGGCTATATTGGTGAATAATTTGACTAATGAGGAATATTCATTGCGTCCTGCGCTTTTGGAAGCGCCGCGTAGTTTTTCGTTGAGACTGGATTATAAGTTTTAGAAAAGACTTTCTTATCTTTATAAAAAAAAATATGAAATTAAATTTATTGTCTTGCGATGCTCATCGACCAGATAAAAGAGCGATTGCTAAATGTTTAACAGAGATAGCGGGAGCGGATGCATCTTTGGCGCGTGAGTTGACTGACATTCTCTTAGAAGGAGATGTAGTTGATATTGAAATTGGTGCTAATTCTAGTTCTGCCTTTAGAGCATTGCGAAAATTGGGAATTGATTATGAGATTGTGGAGTAAGAAGGAATAACATTTTTACTTACTTAATAACTGATGTATTACACTTTTCATAATTTTAAAAGTGCAATACATCAGTTAAAAAGTTAAAGATAAGTGGTTGTTGCGATTACTATGGTTTGTTCTCATTCTTACTTTGATTAAGAGGAATTGTTCTAATTTTTACTATTACGAATAGTATAATTTACTAGATTGGCAAAACTTAGCTGAGTATAGAGCATAAAAAGCCCTACGAATAAGATATTAAATCTTTTCATTATGTTTAAATTTTAAGTTATTGGATTAATTATTATTAAATCTTAGTAGAGTATTTCGTATTTTGTTAATTCATGTCCTTTGCAGTAGATTAGCTCTGTTTGATTATAAGAACTATCATTTTTGGTAATAAACCAACTTACTTGCTCTTCTTTATTACCTCTTACGGTAATTGTTGTTTTGATATCTACGTCTTTTCCATGCCATGGACCACTTAGAGTTCCATTTACATTGATATAATCATTTGCATCAAACGGGTTCTTATTTTTAACATGCAATTCAAGCAGTGCCATAGGGTCAAGAGTTATGTTTCGTGTATTCATTTTTTTACTACGGATATTGCTATATTCGATACCATTAGTAGAGAAGTAGGTATCTGCTGATGCGAACAAGCCAAACTTCCCCGAGTCTTCGTACTGAAAAGAGTATTCACCAGCCGCATTCGTGATGGCGGTGTCTATTCTCATATCTGTACCAGTGAATGCTCCCGTAGAGATACGCTTGTAAAGTAAGACTGTGGCATTTTCGACAGGCTCATTTGTGCCGTATTCTAGTACTTGTCCTTCTATAATCGTGTGTGGTAATACTTCAGGAGTGTCGTCATCACAGCTTCCTAAGCTGAGTAGTAGTAGACTGAGTAGAGTTAGTGTTGGAAGGTGATTTTTCATAACGGTTGGTTTCAGTATTATAGAAAACAATTAGAAATAACGTTTTTTGTGAAATGTTTAATAAAATAAGAATGAAAGATTTCCCTAATTGATAATGTAAAGATATGGTGCTTTTTGAAGCAGTTTGTAGTAAATTTTACTACAAATTTTTTTTCTTGTATTGATTTATGCAAATAAACATCCCAAAATGGGACGTTTTAAAGAAAGTCTATGTCACGAAAGAAGATAATTGCGTAATATTGCCTTTTCTCACTACGTTTAAATTTTAAGTTATTGGATTAATTATTATTAAATCTTAGTAGAATATTTCGTATTTCGTTAATTCATGTCCTTTACAGTAGATTAGCTCTGTATAAGTCTGAATATTTTTATCTCTAAAAACAGTCCATGAAACTCTAATATTTCTATTGCCTCTCACTGGATGAGTTTCTTTTTTATCATATTGATTTCTGCAAATAAGTATCCCAAAATGGGATATTTTTAAATAAAACTATTATTGTGAAATAATCACCTCAAAAACGAAACCTCAAACCACCATAAAACTGAAAACCAACCTGATTACCCCAAACATTCGCCGCATCAAAATTATCACCAAAAGGATTATCGACACCAGAAGCAATTGCCTGCTGACGACTATCACCAACATTATTAACACCCAACAAAAAAGTCGCATTATTAGAAAAGTAATTCTCCCAGATTTCATCCAACTTAAAAGAACAGCGCGCATCCCAACGGTTATTTCTAATCGTTTTTGTGCCATCATCCAAGCGTTGTCTGCCTTGATGAAACCAGCCTAGAGAAGCCGAAACGCCATATTCAAAACGATAACTTCCTGTAATTGCAATCGTCGTGCGCGGTACTAGATAAATGTCCTTTCGACCAATATCATTGACTCTAAAAAGGAAAATTCCATTGAATCGTTGCAATCTAACTCGTGTCGATAATTCCAATAAACTTGTCGCCCAAGCATTTTCATTTCTTTGAAAAACAACCGAACCAGCCCCTAATTCTGTATTCGGGGTAACCTTTGCCTGTGTGCTTTCTTCCAAAATTATCGTTCGCCAAACCGCTTTTGTATCAAAAAACTGAACAGGCACCCACATTCCAGGTACTTCAAATTGAAACTTCTGAACCGTATATGCCGCGCCAGTCACCCAACCTCGGTCATAAATATTATTAAGGCGATTAAACCCAAAACTTCGACTACTATTCAAGTAATCTTTATATTCAAAATGCCCTAGAGAAAGACGTTTTTCTCGACTTGCAAAGATACCCAAGTAACCAACTTCACTATCTTTTGCATATTTGCCACTCGCCCTAAATACCAATTGAACACGCGGAAACCATTCTAGTTGTTCATTTTCATAATCAACTCTTAAACCGCTTTTAATCTGTAATTTTCCGTTTAGATAAGTGTCAAAACTCATAAAACCATTCCATCTGTCAATATTATATTGAATAGTATCGAGAGGCGAAACGGGCGTTTGAAAAGTGGATTCAATAGCCTGTGAGCGATACGCGCCACCTATCGAAAAGGACGAAAGAATAGACTTTTGATAATATTCAAGTGAACCATTCAGAAAGTCTTCTTGCCCATTGAGTGTTTTTTGACCATAAAAATTAGCTTCATTATGTCGTAAGCCGTTAGCATTTAGGCGCAAATTTCGATATGTTTTGGCATCTGACGCACTCAATCGAAGCGAGCTATTTGTGGCAAAGCCTGCATTCGTGATTTCATGACCATAACCATAATGATTTTGGGTCAAAAAATCCGTTTCTTTATTAAATGCAGTTGAGCCACCCGTCATTTCACTATTGACATAATGCAGTTTTCCAAAATGATCAAAGCTGATTTTAATGGTTACGATTATTTGATGATATCTCATCAGTATCTCAGCTCACTGGAGTCACAGCTGAAAGTATTTTTATTCTCTTCTTTTCAAACATTCATTTCATTTTAATTCTAGTTTTTAAAAGAGCAGACAAGAAACGTCTTTTATTCAGCTAGCAGTATCTCTGCAGCGTCAAATAATGTCAGATAAGTGTGATTTCTTTGCTGCAACTGATTTGTCTTGCTCGGCATTTTATACAGTACCAGTTGGACAGTACTTAAGTACAAAATTAGCCCATTTCACCCAGGGCATAGCATATACGCCAAGATCCTAAATGAAG
>CAKZLT010000086.1 GCA_937127195.1 uncultured Saprospiraceae bacterium | reverse complement strand
GTAAGAATAAGCAGGTCTAAGTACTACTTTTTCTTCAATGGTATCGAAAGTAGGCATAATCATGGTTCTTCCATAACATTTTTCTCCACCGCCGCTGTAAGTCTTAAATAATGCTTTTTCGGGTTTTTGAGCAGATAAATTACTCCATGTGAAAACGGATAGAATAATTAATAGGTGGTTAATGATATAGCTTTTTTTCATTATGTAAAATTCTTTTGATTTTTGTTTGTTTTGATTGAAAAAAATTAAAGTGCTTTCTACAACCAAAACGAATATTGCCAAAAATAGCTATTTACATTTTTGTGACAAAAAAAATAGAAAAGAATATTTATAATATAGTGTATTGCCTACTCCCTGACTATGCAAAAAACTTAAAAAAACGTCACATCGTTTTAAACTTTATCATTGAATAAGTTCTAAAATATTTATACCTTGACTGACTACTAAGCCCAAAAAAGCTAATTTTGTACTTTTTCTTATATCATCCGTTCTGTTGTTGGTCTATTAAAAAATCAGCTTAAGAACCCAATCATTTATTTAAAATGAAGCAAATCTTACTCTTTACTTTTTTGCTGTTGACTGTCCATTTGAGTGCTCAGTCCAGTTATTCCATTTTTAAAAATGGAAAAGAATATCAATCAGAATTAGTGCATCATTCTTATTTGGTTGAGTTAGAAAGCAATGATTATCAATTGTTAATGCAAGACGAACCAACAAATCTAGAGTTGATTATTCCTGTTTCGGGAACTAAGTCTTTTAAAGTCATTTTAGAAGAAAACAATATTTTTTCGGATGATTTCGTGGCAACTTCAAAATCATCTAGTAATCAAGACCAACCTTTTAATTATCAAAAAGGGTTGTATTATAAAGGTAAAATTGAAGGAGAACCTAATTCTTTGGTGGCGATTAGTTTTTTTGATAATGAAATAATTGGAGTTATTTCCAATTCAACAGGTAATTATGTCATTGGTGCGTATCTTCCAGATGAAAATCACGCCACATCGACACATATTATATATAATGATGGAGAATTGACTTTTCAGAGTAACATTGATTGCCACACGGACGATAATGCAAGTAATCTGCCTCAATCAATGGCAGGAATGCAAAATGGTAATTTTCCGCCACCTCCTGCCAACGGTAATTTAGGGCCAGTTGAAATATACATTGAAGCTGACCATCAGGTTTTTCTTGACCACGGTTCTCTGAACAATGCAGGTAATTTTATTACAGGCTTTTTTAATGTCTCCGCAGTTATTTATGGCAACTCTTCAATAGACATAGTAACTTCTCAAATATCTATTTGGAATACAAGTGATCCTTATCCTTCTAATACTTCTACTGCCGCTTTGAATGCTTTTGGAGCAGCTAAACAAAATAATTTCAACGGTGATTTGGCACATTTCGTATCTTCCGTGAATGCAGGAAACGGTGGGCTTGCTTGGGTAAATGTTCTTTGTGCACCATATAACTCTACTAGTTTTTATGGCCCGTTTGCTTATAGTAATATCGGAACGACTTACAGTACTTTTCCGACTTACTCATGGACTGTAATGGTTTTTACACACGAAACAGGACATAATATTGCTTCTCCACACACGCATTCTTGCTCATGGAACGGTAACGGTACGCAGATTGATGATTGTGGAAATATAGCTTCAACTAGCCCAAATGCTTGTTATAATTCAAGCAGCGCGATTGTACCAGCAGCAGGAGGAACGGTTATGAGTTATTGTCATTTGAATAGTGTTGGTATTAATATGAGTGCAGGATTTCATAGTCAAGTAGAAACATTAATGCAAACTGCTATTACTCAATCAAGTTGTGTGAGTAGTGAGCCTTATTGCGAAGCATCAGGACAATCTACGAATGACGAATGGATTGCTAATTTTACATTAGATTCTATCAATAATACTTCTGGAAACAACGGTGGGTATTCCTTTTTTCAATATACAACAACACTTGATCAAGGTAGTACAACGCCAGTATCTGTTACACCAGGCTATTCAGGAACTGCTTACCCTGAACATATAAAAGTTTGGATAGATTTTAATCAAGATAATGATTTCGCTGATGCAGGTGAAGAAGTTTTTTCTGTTGGGCCAGTGACTGCGATTGCTTCTGGTTCGGTAACTGTGCCAGCCAATGCAGCGACAGGAACAACACGATTACGAGTTGCTATGAGGTATAATGCAGCACCAGATACTTGTGGAACGTTTGATTTTGGTGAAGTAGAAGAATACGATATATCAATTGCTTCAGTCAATGCTGTTTTGACAATTAATTCGCCAACCGTTACTAATGTTTCTTGTAATAATGGTTCAAATGGTTCGATTGCTTTAAATATTACAGGCGGAACAGCACCTTATACTTATGCTTGGAATGTAACAGGTTCGAATGGAACACTTTCTAATTTGGGCGCAGGAACGTATAGTTGTACGATTACGGATGGTGTTGGAGCTTCGGTAACTACTGGAAATATTAATATTACAGAACCAATGCCTGTTGTCGCTAATGTTGTAATGACTCAACCAGCTTGTAATGGTGATTTGGGTGTAGCAACGGCAACTTCAACAGGTGGAACAGGTGCTTATTCTTACGCTTGGAGTAATGGCTTAGGTACAAATGCAACTGTTTCTAATTTAAATGCAGGTAACTATACGGTTACTGCAACAGATGCTAATAATTGTAGCACAACTCAAATGATTAGCGTCAATGCAGCACCAGCAGCAATTATTTCTAGTGGCACAATTACAAATGTCGCTTGTAGTGGCGCGCCTAGTGGTTCGGTTGTTTTGTCGGTTTCAAATGCCGTAGGAACACCATCTTATTCTTGGAGTAACAATACTTCTAATCAAAATTTGACAAGTGTAGCAGGTGGAACTTACTCAGTAACTATCACAGATGCTAATGGTTGTACAAATACCAATTCTTTCACTGTTGCTCAACCAGCACCAATTAGTACTTTATTGACGACAACTCAACCTGCTTGTAATGGAGGTACAGGCTCAATTACAGCTAATTCTAGTGGTGGAACGGGGTCTTTATTTTATACTTGGAGTGGTGGATTAGGTGGTTCTGGTACAGTCAATAATTTAAGTGCAGGAACTTATACTGTAACGACAACCGATGCAAATGGTTGTTTTATTACAAATAATGTAACGATTAATACGCCGCCAGCAGCAATTGGTGTAACAGGAACAGTAGTCGCAGCAGGCTGTGCAGGTGCAACAACTGGTTCGGTGACTATCTCGACGACTAATACCGTAGGAATGCCAACTTATGCTTGGAGTAATAACACTTCTAATCAAAACTTGACGAATGTAGCAGCGGGTTCTTAT
>CAKZLT010000085.1 GCA_937127195.1 uncultured Saprospiraceae bacterium | reverse complement strand
CAAGCCTCATGAAGAAGTTCTTAAAAAGAAAAATAAAGTCGCTATATCGGGTACATTATTTATTTCCTACTCCCTTATTTGTGTATCATTATAGTTTTTTTTGAACAAGTTATAAAAGTCTTAAAAGGCTTTTGTAACTTGTTTCTTAATTATTTGTATAGTTTTTGCTAAAAATTAAAGATGAGATAAAAATAAATGAAAGAAAACCTGATAAAGCTTTGGAGTAAATTATTAAATATAGGAATGAGCGATGAGCTTTCTTATATAAATAGGGTTCGACTTAAAATTCTTAACCAACAAGGATTTTATGTTGTCCTGATTGTGTTTTTGTTTATTATAAAAACGTTAGCAGAAGGAGAGGAGGATATATGGATTTTATTTATCATTTTGCTTACTTCTTCTTTTATTCTAGTTTTAAATTATTGGAAAAAGCACCTTGCAGCTAAATTATATTGGACTGTTTTTTATCCATCCTTGATGATGGGAGTGATTGTTTTGTATGGGGAAGCGATACATGGAGAGGCTACTTTTTTTATTTTTATGGTTACAGTACTCATCTTTTTTAGTGAGAATTGGATACGTACTTTTTTGATTATCTTTACAATAACACTATTTTTATTTAGTATTTATTACACTAATAATTATGAAAGTCCTTTTGCTGAAATTACAGATGAGATAGATAAAGTATTATTTTTTTCAGTGACAGTACTTTGTATATCTGCGATTATTGTTACCTTTTCGGGAGAACTACTGAGACATATTAAAGAGTTAGAAAGCAATAATATTGATTTGTCAAATGCTTATAAAGAGATTGAACGGTTTGCATATATTTCTTCTCACAACCTAAAAACGCCAATTAGGACAATTAGAAGTTTCACGGATTTGATGGCTCGTGATTTGAATAGAAAAAAAACAGAGAACCTACCTGAGTACTTAGATTTTGTGAAGCAAGGAGCAGAGCAAATGCAGTTTTTGATTATTGATATTTTAGAGTACTCCAAATTAAATCAGGATAAAGGCATCCAGATTGAAGCAGTAAATTTGAATAAAACAATTGATTTTATTCAAATGCAAATTCAAAGTTTTTCAGAAAAATCTATAGAAATAAAAACGGATAAGTTACCAACCATTCAATCTAATCAGACTTTAATTAATTCTATTTTTCAAAATTTAATTGAGAATGGAATTAAGTATAATGATTCTAAACAGATATTGATTACGATTTCTATTAGAACGACAGAAGATACTCATATTCTGACATTTGAGGATAACGGAATTGGTATTGCAAAAGAGTATCATGAGAAAATATTTAATATGTTCGAGCGTCTGCACAGTAATCCCAAATATGAAGGAACAGGTATTGGATTGGCAATGCGCAAAAAAATAGTAGAAAAACTAGGCGGTAAAATAAGTGTTGATTCAGAAGAAGGAAAAGGGGCTAAATTTTATTTAGAGTTGCCAATCGAGCCAAAAGTTATGTTCTAAGTCTTGCATAACATCAATTAAGTAATCTGAATTGTTTCTGCTACCGCTGTTAGTTGTAACAGCGGTAGCAGAAACCAGAATCTAGAATTTCAAACTAGCTTTCACAGCATGACTAGCATTTTGTAATTGATTTAAATCAACCTCTTTGCCATATTCAAAATTAGGACTAAAGCCCATCGGATTAAGGTCAAAAGACCAATTACCGATGGAAGAATTTACCTTTACATCATTTCGTCGGATAAAATAATCAACCAATACAAATCCCGCAGTCGCACCGATGGTAGAAGACCAAGCAGAACTATCATCACTTAGTTCGTCCGTAACCAAATAAGTAACACCCAAACCCAACAAACCACCAGCAACCTCTCCAAGACTAATGTAAACACCTTCTCCAGTAGTATAATCGTAATTGCTGGTATGATACAAACCATAGCCAATAGCTGCTGCTGCTGATAATGCGGTAATGCCAACTCCTCCTTTTACTCGAATTTCTGTTCCAGAAAACAAATCAGATGTAGTTGCGAGAGCTGCTCCTAACCTAAAACCTAAAAATCCAGCAGCATTTATAACAATTACATCTCCATTAGTCACGCTGCCATCTGCTTGAGACCATAGATAACCGCCATACATACCCAAACCAGAGAATAATAAACTAGAGCCTAAAGTGATGTTTTTACTTAAGTTTGCTGTATTATTTCCACTTAATGGTGAACTAATTAATCCAATACTTCCACCCATTCCAGCACCCCAAAGACCACCAGTTCCTATCATTCCGACTGTTCCTCTATCCCAATCATTTTTACTTGCAAGATAATACATCGCGCTACCTTCAACCAATCCACCGAGTACCGTTGGAATTAAGTTAATGTCAAAACTACTGTTTAAGTCACGAGTTAATTGTCGCATCATTGTTCCATGTGTCATACCCAGAAAAGAACCCCAACCATAACCGCGTGCCATTCCTCGCGTCACGGGCTTATTGGAAGTTAAGGCAAAAGGAACGAAAAAACTACCTGCTCCAATCAACATATAAGCCGCCAAACCCGACCTAAGACTCATATCGTCGAAGCTAGCTGGAACCATCCAACCGTAAGCTCCAACCCCCAAGACGGTCGAAGTAATCAACAACTCTTTTCTACCACTTTTGTCAAATTTATTATTATTTTTTTTGAGTTTAGATTTAGGAATTACATTATTTATTTTATTGCAAATGACATCTAAATCAGCTTGCGTTAACTTTTTTTGTTCTACTTTTATTTGATTATTAAATTCATGTAGAATTTCAAGTGTGTATGAATCATTTTCTTGAAATAGGCTGGCTTGTATAAATTTGGTGTATTCTGGAAATAAATGGAGTTTTTTCTCTAGTTTTTGGTCTATAATTTGCACTTTTCCACAAAATGAAATAGGGCTACTTTGTGCAATAATTGTCGTTAATGAAAACAAACAAATTGCTAGAATGATACTTATTTTTTTCATGTTTTTTATTTTTTTAAAAAAAAATGGTTTATTTCATACTCTCTTAGATAAGGGATTAGGCAAAAAATAACCTACTCCCTAAAGCCTAATAAAGAAAATGTAAATAGATTTTATGGAGAACAATTATTCACTCATGTTACGCAATCATTGATTTTTTTAAGGTTTAAAGATTAAATTCTGCACAATTTTGAGTTTTCGTGATTGTCAAAGTTAGCCGTAGCCACTATTTT
>CAKZLT010000084.1 GCA_937127195.1 uncultured Saprospiraceae bacterium | reverse complement strand
TTCCATTGCTGCTGCACTTGCTACGGGCATTCATCAAGTCACGGTTACCGATTTCAAAGGTTGTACTTTTTCAGATACAACCTTCATTGACACGGTTGGATTTTATCACGCTTACACGACCAATGTAACCGATGTGATTTGTTTTGGCGAAAGTAACGGAACTGCAACCATCAACACGACGGGCGGCATTTCACCATTCACTTACCTTTGGTCAAACGGAGAAACCAACGTGCAAGCGACTCAACTCAGTGCAGGTACACATTATATGACTGTAACCGATGTCAATGGTTGTATTTCACAAGGAAGTACCAACATATTTTCGCCTAATCAACTAGGAATTCACGTTGATAGTTCTCAGAATATTGCTTGTTTTGGAGATAGTTCTGGTATGATTAGCCTGTCAAACACTGGAGGTGTTTCGCCTGTTCAATACCAATGGGCGGATAATAGCTTTTCTTTTTTAAAAAATAACTTAACCGCAGGAAATCACTCTATCACAATAACCGATGCCAACGGTTGTAATACGAGTGCGTCTATTGTTTTGACACAACCTAATCCATTGTTTGCCGTTACTTCAACGACAGTAGATAGTTGCCAACAAGGTGTGGGAAGTATTTTGATAGATACAGTTTATGGTGGCGTTTTTCCGTATCAATTCAGTTGGAGCGACCAAATGCCACATGGTTCAGAGGCTTATAATCTAAGTATCGGCGCGTACGAAATCACGGTAACAGATGCCAATAATTGTACAAAATCTATTCAAACTAGTTTGACAGAGCCACCTCTTTTACGAGTTGCCTACGATGTTAGAAATGTTAGTTGCTTTGGCTATTCGGATGGTCGCATTCGAATTATTGGACAAGGCGGACGACCTGGTTATACTTACTCTATGGATGGAAACACCTTTACGCCTATTGACAGTTTTTCTGTTCCTGCAGGTAATTCCTACACACTTTATGTTCAAGATGTCGCAGGTTGTATTGCTAATTTAAACCCTATTGTCGTTCAAGAACCTGATTTATTGGTGGTCGATGCGGGACAAGATACGACCATCAATTTAGGAGAAACCATCGACATAGAAGCGCAACTTAGTTTCTTTGATTATCACAGTTAT
>CAKZLT010000083.1 GCA_937127195.1 uncultured Saprospiraceae bacterium | reverse complement strand
TATACCCACCAGTTGCCTTCTTGATACATCCCGAAGTAGTCTTCTAAGATAGTTGGCATCACAAACGTCTCTCTTGTTTCATCCGTACAACCTAAAGGTTCACTACCTGGATCACAGGACATGATTAGCACTATCATATGTAATAGTATTATATGTCTCATTGTATTTGATGTTTTTTCAAATTAAAAATTTCTCCACTTAACTTAAATCTAATTAATCCTATATTTTGAGCAAAATATAGCCTATCTCCACTAGCCGAAGTTTGTATTGATAATACATTAGAATATAAAATTGAATTTATTTCAATACTATCAACGATTTCACTTCTTGGAGGAAAAAAATTAAGTACTATACTATTATTTTTTTCTCTAGTTGAAATTGAAAAACCACCATCATCTTGATATGCCCATATAACCCTCCAAGAACAGCAACTAGAACCTTCTATAGTAGCCTTCAAAACTCTATCATTAGATGCTAAGTGTTTAGCATTGATTGTGTAATTTTTCCATTCATACTGAACACAGCCAAATTCTGGTATTTCCATTATTCCTTCGTAATCAGTTACAAACAAACTATCCATCTTAGTACTATCTTCATTATAATATACCCACCAGTTGCCTTCTTGATACATCCCGAAGTAGTCTTCTAAGATAGTTGGCATCACAAACGTCTCTCTTGTCTCGTCTGTACAACCTATGGGTTCACTACCTGGGTCACAGGACATGATTAGCATCAATGAAAAAATAAAAAGAGCCGATTTATAATTAAGTAATTTCATATTATTAGATTGAAATTGAACTAAAAAATGTATTTCTAGTCGTATTAATTTGATTAATAGCACTTGTTCGACCTGTTACCGTAAACGAAATGAAATGATTATCAATCAAATAAAACTGCATAAAAGTAACCGTTGTCGCATTAGACATCAATGATTGATACTCAAACCCAATCTCTAATCCAACATCTCCTGATGCCGCAGTCACATTCTGAACCGATAATAGTTGGCTATTGGTCACTAACATCATTACTTCTGCTATTGCTCGTAGTGTATCTGCTCCATATTGATTGAGTACATCTTGTACTACTGCGTCGCTACTACCAATCTGCATATTATCAACAATATGCACCTGCGTTGCTAAGGTACTATCTAGTCCAAAAGAATACATTTTTGTTCCTAAAGTATCTTTTATATCTACATTAGGTGACGGCAAATCAAAAGACAGGTTGTATTGACTTTCTTGAAAAGGCGACCAATTAAAAGTATTATTAGCTTGACTTATTGCATTGGTTGAAAAGTTTAGTAGCACCAATACACTAAATATATAAATTTTCATATCTATACTTTTTTAGATTTTTATTTAAAATACTACTCTCTTCCTTCTAGTGCTTTAACCTTCTTTTCTAACTCTATCACATAGAAGTGTTAATTCCTCTACCTTCTTTAATAGGACAGCGTCCATTTCTCCAAGTTTTACACCATTAGTTTCTACTTCGACAGCAGAAGGAACTTCTGGAAGATGTTTATTTTCATTAATAAAAGTCTCTACTTCTGATAAGGGACGAAGGCGATAAGTTGGCTCAAATACATAATCACACCAATTGCCTTGCTTCACATCTACCAAAACTTCTTCTGTTCTGATGCCACCTTCTACATACAACTTGTAAGGGTTAGAAGCATCAGTCGCTAATGACAAACAATTCATATCAGCAGCATCTAAACCAATAGATACAATACCATCATTATCCATTCCCAAATAGCCTTTACTCGTTCTTAATGCTATTCCATAGAACCCTTGTAAAACAACAGGATGAGTATTATCATTAGAAGAAAAATCTAAATCTACTTCATTAGCAAAAGATAAACCATACCAAGGTGTATTCCAACTACTTGTATTCGTCGAACTCCCCGCAACAATAAATCCATCAGAAAGAGCAAATCCATTAGTGATCTGTAGAGCCTTGATTACCAATACCTATTTTTTGATTCGCAATTAAATTAACATCAGCATAGATAGAGGATTGTCTTAACCTCAATGCAGAATGCGTTCCACCTCTAGAAAATTGTATCTCTTGTGCTAAGTCCGTAAATCTCAAATACCAAGTACTAACAGGTGTAGTTGAGGAATTTAATTGATAATAAGGACTTGAGGTAATCGGTGATGAAGAGCCATCACCACTTACAGAACCTGGAGGTTGAGCGTGCATTAATTGACTCAATAAAATAAACAGTAAACCGAATAAGAATTGTAATTTTTTCATAATTTTAATGAAATTTTGTAATACAAAATCAATTGCAGGCGCAGACTACCAAATATGTGCTTGCAATCTTTTTGAAATAAAAGATTGAATAATATTTTCGTTTAGTAACGAGCCAATAATAAGTTATTCATTTTGCCGAGCTTATAGAGAAGCTAGACAAGGCAAAAAACGCAGGCATAGCCATAGCTACGGCGAGTATTTTTAAC
>CAKZLT010000082.1 GCA_937127195.1 uncultured Saprospiraceae bacterium | reverse complement strand
GGAAATAAATTTTAACGAAGTTATCGGAAATATTTTATCAAAAAGTACCGACACTATTAACTTGACTGACTACTAAGCTATTATAAAACGCTTAAATTCTAGTAATTGATTACATCACCAGAAGAAAGGTTTTTATCAGCAGGAGCTTCATATTGAATTTCGATGCTAGATGTTTCATCATTTTCAATATTAACATCAGCGTTATCAATAGCGATAAACGGAGCCAATACCAATGCAACGATAGAAGTCAATTTAACTAAAATATTCAATGAAGGACCAGAAGTATCTTTGAACGGGTCACCAACAGTATCACCTACTACTGCTGCTTTGTGTGCCTCAGAACCTTTGTAAGTCATTGTGCCTTTAATCTCAACACCATCTTCAAACATTTTCTTAGCATTATCCCATGCACCACCAGAATTAGATTGGAAGATTGCCATCAAAACACCAGATACAGTTACACCAGCCAAAAGACCACCTAACATTTCTGGACCACCAGCAAAACCAATTAAAGTTGGAACTGAAATCGCTAAAATACCAGGAAGAACCATCTCACGGATAGAAGCTTTTGTAGAAATATCAACACATTTGTCATATTCAGGCGTACCGTCAGCCGCGTCAAAAGTAGCTTGATCTTTCTTAGACCATTCTTTATAGTCCTTTTCTCCATTTCTTTTCATCACTTCCAAAGCCGCTTTCAATTCTGGAATTTCTTTGAACTGACGACGAACTTCTTCAATCATATCCATAGCTGCTTTACCAACAGAGTCCATAGCCATCGAAGAGAATAAGAAAGGAAGCATACCTCCTAAGAATAAACCTGCCATTACCACTGGGTTAGCTACATCAATTGTATCAATACCAGCCGTAGTCATAAAGGCAGCAAACAATGCCAATGCTGTCAATGCAGCAGAACCAATTGCGAAACCTTTACCAATTGCAGCAGTTGTATTACCAACAGCGTCCAATTTATCTGTACGTCCACGAACTTCTTTTGGTAATTCTGCCATCTCAGCAATACCACCAGCATTATCAGAAATCGGCCCGTAAGCATCTACTGCCAACTGAATACCTGTATTGGCTAACATACCAACAGCAGCGATTGCGATACCGTATAATCCAGCAAATTCGTGTGCACCAACAATTGCAGCAGCAATAATGATGATTGGAATAGCAGTTGATTGCATACCCACACCCAAACCTGCGATGATGTTTGTTGCAGCACCTGTAACAGATTGGTCAACAATCTTCTTAACTGGCTTCGTACCAAAACCCGTGTAATATTCAGTAATCAAACCGATTAATACACCAGCAATAGAACCAATGATAGTTGCAATAAATACACCTGTTGAAGTGTAAGTTTCACCACCAAACTCCCAAGACTCAGGTAATACAACCGTGATGATGAAGTAAGACAAAACGATTAAAACACCAGTAGAACCAAATTCACCAATATTCAAAGCCTTTTGTGGATTTCCTCCTTCTTTCACGTTGACCATAAAAGTACCCAAGATAGAAGTCAAAATACCAGCACCAGCTAATAATAAAGGTAAGATAATCGGAGACATATCTTCTGCTCCAAAAGCTGAAGTATCTGCTTGCATTAATGCCAAACCTAATACCATTGTACCGATAATAGAACCAACATAAGACTCAAATAAATCTGCTCCCATACCAGCAACATCACCTACATTATCACCTACATTATCTGCAATAGTTGCAGGATTCAATGGGTGATCCTCAGGAATACCAGCCTCTACTTTACCTACAAGGTCAGCACCTACATCGGCAGCTTTGGTATAAATACCTCCACCAACACGCGCAAATAAGGCAATAGAAGATGCTCCAAATGAGAAACCTGTTAAGACCGTTAGGATAGTTCCCCAATCATCAGAGAAAGAAACGATGCTACTTGTATATATTAATAATAATACTCCTAGTCCCAAAAGTCCCAAACCAACAACACCTAATCCCATTACTGCACCACCTCTGAAAGCTACTTTCAAAGCATGACTCAAACCAGTACGAGCTGCATTTGTTGTACGAACATTCGCTTTAGTCGCGACCTTCATACCAATAAAACCTGCTAATGCAGAACAAATTGCACCTACTATAAATGATAAGGCTACTAATATATTAGACCCTTCTGTATTCGCTCCACTGACTGCCAAAAGAACAGCCACTACAACTACAAAAATAGCTAGAACCTTATATTCTGCTCTTAAAAATGCCATTGCACCATCTGCGATGTGTTTCGCGATACGTGCCATCTTCTCATTTCCTACTTCTTGCTTACTTACCCATGCAGATTGTATTGCCATAAAAACTAAGGCAAGGATACCAAGCACAGGAATTGCGTAAAATAACTCCATAATTGATTTCTCGTTTTATTTGAAAATATTTAAAATGATAAATTTTGTTTGAAAATCGTGCAAGAATATTAAAAGGTATCATTTCTTGCACATTGATTTTTGATGTATTCGGAGTAAAAGTAAAAAGTTTAAGGATTAAAAACATATAAAAGTTTATATATTTTAAAAAGAGTTTACTTTTTGTTCATGTTAAGCCTTTTTTCATCATTTTTATACTGTTTTTTTTGTTTTAGTCCATGGAAAATATGGATTGTTGAAGGTCTAAAATGAGAAATAGGTAAAAAGTGAGTGGTTGTTTTTTGGTTCTTTATGATTTTATGTGATTTGTCTAAAATTTTACTTTTTTCAAAAAAATTGCGAGTTGTGCCACCTCTGTTAATCGAAACATCGGTAGCAGAAATCAGAATTTAGAATCTAGAAACCAGAATCAGGTTAAGTAGATATTATTTTGAATGACCACATAAAATCATAGAAAGTCATTTTTTTACTCCAAAAGTTTCAGTTTTATTCATTTAAAATATATTCAAACGTCATTTTGTTATACACCGACAAATAGAAATTGGTCATTGTAGCAATTTTTATTTATAATATTTATACTTTTGCGCAACTTTCATTTTCTTTTATAGAAAAAAGAAAAATAATTATATCGTTTAGCAACGCATTACTAATCGTTCTATTTGGTTCTTTGCTAAACCAAACATAAAAATTTATTGTAGAAATGCCATATTTATTTACATCAGAGTCCGTTTCAGAAGGACATCCAGATAAAGTAGCCGACCAAATATCGGACGGAATACTAGACGCTTTTTTAGCGCAAGATCCTAATTCAAAAGTGGCTTGTGAGACTTTAGTAACAACAGGTTTAGCCGTAGTGAGTGGAGAAGTTCGCTCTGAGGCGTATGTTGATGTACAAGATACTTCAAGAGAAGTTATCCGTCGTATCGGATACACTAAATCAGAGTATAAGTTTGATGCAGATTCTTGTGGAGTACTTTCTGCTTTGCACGAACAATCTGCTGACATCGCTCAAGGTGTTGATGTAGGAAGGTCGGAAGAGGAGCAAGGTGCTGGTGATCAAGGTATGATGTTTGGTTATGCAACTAACGAAACGGACAACTATATGCCTTTAGCATTAGACTTATCTCACATGTTATTGAGTGAGTTAGCGACTATTCGCAAAGGAGGTGAGGAAATGACTTACTTGCGCCCAGATGCTAAATCACAAGTGACTATCAAATATAATGACAATCATCAACCTGTCGCAATCAATACGATTGTAATCTCTACACAGCATGATGACTTTGGTGAGGAAGCGACTATGCTTGCAAAAATCAAAGAAGATGTTATTAAAATCTTAGTACCGAAAGTGAAAGCATTATGCACTGAGCGTGTACAAGCTTTATTTAATGATGATATTATTTATCATGTTAACCCAACTGGTAAGTTTGTAATCGGTGGGCCTCACGGTGATACAGGTTTGACAGGTCGTAAGATAATCGTAGATACTTATGGTGGAAAAGGTGCTCACGGAGGAGGTGCATTTTCAGGAAAAGACCCTTCAAAAGTTGACCGTTCGGCAGCTTATGCAACACGTCACATCGCCAAAAACTTAGTAGCAGCAGGACTTTGCGACCAAGTTTTGGTACAAGTTTCTTATGCTATTGGTGTAGCTGAGCCTGTTTCTATGTATGTAGATACTTACGGAACTAGCAAAGTAAGCATCAGCGACGGAGCAATTGCAGAGAAGTTGACAGGTCTTTTTGATATGCGCCCAGCGGCACTTATCAAGCGTTTGGCTTTGAAAACACCTATCTACTCTGAAACTGCGGCTTATGGTCACATGGGGCGTCAGCCAGGGACTAAAGAGGTTAACGGAACTACTTACGAGACATTTACGTGGGAAAAATTAGACCATGTAGATAAAGTAAAAGCTGCTTTTGGTTTGTAGAAACGGTTCTAAGAGCCTTTTTCTATTAAAAATAGCAAAGACGTTTACTAAACTTCTAAAGTTTAGTAAACGTCTTTG
>CAKZLT010000081.1 GCA_937127195.1 uncultured Saprospiraceae bacterium | reverse complement strand
TAATTAGAATAGGAAAAAGCGCGATTCCTAAATTGTTAAATGAATTAGAAAGAGCTAACCTAAGCGTTTTAAGTGAATTAATTGATGCGATCGGGCATATCAATTTTCAAAATAAAGTCGAAAATATTTATGAACCTTTATTGAAATGTTATCATAAAAACACCAAAAATGATTTGATAAAATGGAAAATTATTCGGGCAATGAGCGGCATAAAAGAAAGTGAAACATTTCTAAATGAGCAATATAAATTGATGAAAAATCCAAGATTGAAGAAGGAAATAAACAGAAGTTTAAGGATTTTCAAGAAACTATAAACAGACAATAGTCCGTACAAAATTTAGGAAAGATACTATGGTTTAAACCCTCATTTGTCCGAGATTGATAACCTCTTGAATAATAGGGTGTTCAATATCATAATTTACGTTGAACTTAGGTTCTGAGCTAAGTTTGTCGAAAAGAATTTGAACAAATTTGGTATTATAAGCCTTACGAACAAAAGAATTAAGAGAAAGGGATTTTTCTTCTATTATGGCTTGATATTGATAAATATTCAAGGCAGCGACACTCATATTAAAATGAAAATCTAACTTATCCTTATCTCTGGCTTGGCAATGTGTTAAACCTGTAAACTGCTTAGCATCTCTAAAAATAAATTCTATTTTGAATCTCAATTGATAATAAGTTACAATTTGTTGAGCCGATTGTGCTGTGTCAGTCGAGAAAACAACAGAATATCCATTCGTTCGAGTATTCCAAACAAAGACAACCTTAATGTTACATTTAAATTGAGGACTGTGCAATATTTGTGTATAGAGCAAAAGATGAGCATATTTTTCATCTCGACCAACAAGAATCCATTTATCTAAATTTAAGGCTTTCCAATTAACTTTTCCATCATACTTTTTATTCCCGTGTGCAGTTGGATTTTTTTTCCTATCTAACAAATATCGTAAATTAGCATCAGGTCGTAATTTGCTAATAAGATGTTTATCTTTTGATAAAACTTTATCTACTACTTTCTTCTTTGCATAATACCCATCCGCTGTATAGTATTGTATTTGAGGAACTTGTGCTATACATCTCTCTAATTGTTCTAAGTAAAAATCAATTCGTGTGAAACCTGTTTTTGCTTCCTTAGCTTCATCAGAAGACAAACCATTTGATGTTTGACGCATACTAATACTCCATGTATTCCCTGTTCTTATATTGATAGCACATACTAAGCTAACCTCTAATCCTCTTTTGGTTTGATTTAAAACACCTGACCAAAATTTATCCAATCCATAAGTATGTTTTCCTGCCTTACTTAGTGCCTGAACGAAAACACTCGCATAAAGAAGAAAGAGGACTCTCTTGTGGCTGTTTGAAAAACACCAATTGAATTTCAAATTTACTTTTTCATAATATGATCTGATATGTCGTTTTCAAATACTCCATTTTCGTCTTTTTTACCATTCTTTGCTATTTTTGACAATATTGTCTTGGACTTTCATAGAAAATCATTGTTTTACCAACTCAACTTGCTTTTTACCAAAAATTAGGCGATTTTCCTTATTTTCCGATTTTTCATTCTCTTTATCTTTTTCAAATCTGCTGTAATCACTAACCGACCCAGATTCGTCAAATTATGAGACAATATTCCATAAGCGACTACTCTTTTAAATCCATGGATGCCTTTGTCTCGACAAATTCCTAAGCCATGTTGTTCTAACTCATTGATATTCCCCTCCACTTGTGCATGTCCTTTTTTCACCTGTTCATATTCCTCATTTCCTATTTGCGATAATTCGTGTTTACTTTTTCGACCCGCTTTGGGTAATACATAAATCTTAAATTGTTTGGCTAAATTTTCCTCGGCAGGGTAAGAAAAAAAGTTTTTATCAAACGAGATGCTATACACTTTTTCCTCATTCCCATATTTTTCATGTAAGGTCTTTCCTATTGCTATGGTTCTTGTTTTATCAACCGTTTTTTCATAAACTTCTCCATACAAAGCGAAGCGATATTGGTCAAATCCTACCAATACATTATGCCCCAATTCAACCGAAGCACCTGCTTTACCTTTACTATTCCACTCCACGTGCGGTTCAAATATTGAGAAAATTTTCTCGGAATGTGGTATCGTTTGACCTAATAATATCCGTCGATTGACCAAGTCTATATGTTTTTCCAACATTTCATAATACCACAATAATTCCTTTAGCTTCTTCTCCTCTAATTTGCTTAATTCACGCACAACTGACTGTGCAACAGATAATTCTGATATAGATAATTTGACTTTTAGCGAGATTGTTTTACACAATTCAATATAAGAACTAACCGATGCTGATAGCCGTTCCTTGTAATTCGCCCCCTTTTTTCTATGTACTTCTGAGGCACATCGATACTTTGATTTTGCTTTTTTTCGCCAGTCTTTCCATTCTCGCCAACTCGTTAAACGCAGATTTTGTCTTCTAAAATATCCTATCGTTTCTATACATTTGCGTACACTATCCCATAACAAATTTATATCTGTTGGAAAATGTATATTACTTTCTACTACGAAACTATCTGCTCTGATTTTTAAATTTAAGCAAGCCTTTCCCTCTTTTTTTTTTATCAATTCATGTCCCCCTTTTACGATTAATTCCACTATCTCATAAATCGTTTGCTCATCCAATAGACCTATATTATCTTTCAGACTTTGAAGGCTATATTTTCGTCCTTCTCGAAAATCACTTCTTTGTATGCCCAATATTCCTCGAAGTGCATTATGCTCATTCGTCAAATCGTGCAGGGCATCATAATCAATATTCAGATTTAATTTTACCGTCCCCAATACTAAAATTTCCCATAAATCCATACCAGGTCGACCTGTCTTTTTCTTATCTCCTATTATTTTTTCATCTAATATCTTGAACACCTCTTTATTTATTGACGCGGTCTCAAATACATATTGTAGTCCTCGTAAGATGGGAACAAGACTATGACGACTCTTTAAGTCTAATTTTACTTCATGAATTGGTGTTATTCCAAATTCTAATTGCTGTTGAAAATATTTTCGCATTTTTCCCGAGTTTTTTTTCTAATAAGTGATTTTCAATAGAAATAAACTTTCATTAAGCCATTAAACCTATTGAAAATCAAACATTTATGAAATCAAAGATAAGAAAATCATGCTGAAAATCATGAAAATTCAAAAGCTATTTTAGGCTTATTTTATTGATTGTTAGTGAGTTATGAGTTTTCGTTCAGACACTAAATATATCGGTTTTTTATGTCCTCGACCATGCCAAATTAATAAATTTGTAAGAAGTCGTTTTCTAGTAAATTCGACTTCTTCAAAAAATAATTGGTTACCTGAACATAAACAGACCGTTCGAGGTTTAAATTCATCCCAGCCTGCCTCTCTTATTTGAACGTTTTTGCCTGTTCGTAATACATAATCCCAACCTTGTTTCAAAATATCCGTTTGCCAGTCACATCCGTCGAATTCTCCATCTCCTGTAATAATAACCCGACAACCACAAGGAACTATTTGTGATAACTCGGAAAGTAGATTTCGGTGGGCTTGTTCAGGCAAATGGCCTTTTTTTGCTTTATAGACATGCCAAATGATTGGTATCGCTTTTTCTTTATATAAAACACTGAACATCAAACACATACAACCACGACCAACACTAGATCCATCTATACTAAATTTTAAATCACCTATTTTTGATAGCTTATGCAACAAACTACAAGCGTATGACAAATAATAGCTCTTATAATCAATATAAGGGTTTTGCAAAATCCGCTTGAATTGCTTTATTTTACTTCCATATTTTTTTCTATCTGGATGACCTAAAGCCATTTGACGAATTTCGCTGCGTTTCGTTATTAAGATAGAACTAATCATCGTCCCTAAATTATTTATCCGTAATAGCTCATAACAATTTAAGTGCTTTCTTCCTAATAATTTTCGTAAACTTTTAATTACCTTTATTCTGATAAATTTTTTATCGTTCATCGCTTAACTTTTTTGTGACATCTACAAGTTAAGCGATTTTTTTTATTCAAAGTATTCTTTTATAACTATGTACCCTTTTGAAGTTGTGAAATAAAAAATCATCCAACACAATAGAATTTTTTTCATCAATCATATAATGCCCGATCTCCCCTTTTTTTTGAAAAACTTCATACAATCGTTCTTGTCGTTTCTCCCCTTCTCCATAAATAATCGTAAAAGTATGTCGAACAGAATCAATAGGCAAAATATTTAACCCCATATACAAATCCATCGTTTTTCCTGTTCGTTTGTAAATAT
>CAKZLT010000080.1 GCA_937127195.1 uncultured Saprospiraceae bacterium | reverse complement strand
TAAAGAGTCCGCCGCCTACCGAACATAGTTTCTCAATAACTATCGGGACACCGTCATTTTTATTCGTTTCGGTGATTTCGTTGGCGATTTCTAGAACACCGGTAACTAACCCGTAACAGGAAACTCGTAATTTTTACAAAAAAACCTTTTCAATAGTAATAGCCACACCGTCATTTTTATTCGTTTCGGTGATTTCGTTGGCGATTGCTTTGACTTCATCGCGGGCATTATCGACGGCAACGCCTTTTCCAGAAGCGGTCAATAAATCAATATCATTATAGTTATCACCAAAAGAGACGACTTTTTCCATTCCAAAGTTATATTTTTCTTTTAAAACGCGCTCTAGAGCGGTTGCTTTAGAAATGGTTTTACTCGAAATTTCGATGTAAGTGTCCTTTGAACGGTAGGTATGCACGGTATTTCCGTAGGCTGCCGAAAGCGCGTTATATAATACTTGTATCTCTTCTTTTGGACCCATGCACATAATTTTATGCGCACCTGTTGTCCAGTTTTTGATAAGTTCAAGCTGATTCGTGACGGTTGGTTCGACCTTCGTATTATTGATTTCGCGATTTGCCCAATAGTCTAATTCGCTGACATACCAGTCATCATTTCTATAAATACTAATATGAATATTGGTATTCGCTGCCGTTTGAAGGGCAAACCTTAATACATCCATCGGAATAGGAAGAGACAACAAGGTTTTCGGATTTTTAGATTCCGTGTAGTCTAGGACTAGCCCGCCATTATAGCAAATCAACGGACTGCTTTCGATACCAAGTTCGACTTGCAAATGCTTCATGGCTTTGGGCATTCGAGAAGAAGCTAAGACGATATCGGCTTGCGGTTGAATAGCTTTTAAGGCTTTGATGGTGCGTTTTGAGAGTTGGCGATTTTTGTCTAATAGTGTGCCATCAATGTCAGAACATACGAGTTGATACATTTTTTGCTTTGATTTCGTGAGTTGCAAATTTACAATTTCTTTTGGTTTTTTTTGATAAAAAAAGCGTTGAACGTGTCGGAAAAGGCGTAAAAGCGTCGGATGCTTAATATCCCATAAAAGGCTAATAAAAAAGCGTCGAACACCTTTAAGGCATTCGACGCTTGAATACTTGAATATCAAATATCCTATTTAAAATTTAAAAGTAATACCCATACTTGGTAAAATCGGTAATTGATTCACTCTTTCATATCGGATTCTATCAAAGTAGAAGATGTTTTCACGATTATAAACGTTGGTTACACTTGCTACAATCTCTAAGTCAGAATACTTTGAAAACTTAATTTTCTTCTTGACAGAAGCATCCATTCTGTGGTAATATGGCAAACGACCAGAGTTGCGGTCTTCAGAATAGATAATTCCCAAATCGCCATTGTCTGTTACATAATCGGTTGTAATACCATCGTGGAAACTATAATCTTGGTAGAAACCTTGAGTCAAAGTAAATGGAAATCCAGAACCTAAATTCCAACGAAGACTAGCTTCCCAGCTTTTGTCGGCTCCAAAGGTATAACTAACTAAAAAGTTTAAATTATGACGACGGTCAAAATTAGTTGGGTAAGTTTGGTCGCCATCAAAGCGAGTTACAGAACCCAAAGAATAAGCTGCCCAAATGAATAAGTTGTTGCGATCATATTTAACTAATAAGTCAATTCCTTTTGCAAGTCCTTCCTCTGTAACAAAATTCGCATCATCTTGATCTTGTTTATTTCTATTCAAGTTGATCATTTGAGTATAATCTTTGATATAAGGCTCAATGTTGACTTGAATATAATCTCTAACGTCGATTTCGAAACCAGCAACACCATGAATAGCTTTTTGTAATTTAGAAGTTGTTTTTTCTTGTGTGTTCAGCCTCCAAACATCATCTGGCGTAGATAAAAATCCAACAAAAAGATTGACAATATCGCGTTCGTTCACTGTACTGATGAGGTTTTGAGAATAAAAACCACCAGCAAATTTGAAACGGAAGTTGTCAGAGAAATTATATTTTATACCTAGTCTAGGCTCAAAAGTTGGTTCACTCAGCGACGCATAATACTGAATACGTACACTTGGCTCAACAACCAATCGGTCATAAGCTTTGCGGTATCGAAGAAAACCAGCTAACTCTGTGTTGTTTTGTTGTTCTTCAACTGTTATATTAAATGGATTAACAAACTGCAAAGAGGTTGTTGCTCCACTAACTTCAATTCCGTATTTGATTTCACTATCATCACCATAGAAGGTAAAATCAAACCCTAGTTCATAGCTATTGATTCCACTTGTACGAGGTCGCTCGCTGGCTTCTGTAAAAGTAGCTTGATAGTCAGAGAAGGCAAAGTGTCCACCAATAATCATTTCAGAACTAGTTGGTACAATCTTAAAGTTTAATCCAGCACCAATTGAGTTCCAGCCAATGTCAGCGATATTTTCATATTTTACATTATCAACATGGTTGAATCCAAAGACATTTAAACGGTTTCCGTTTTTGCCAGTGAAAGAAACTTTACCATATATATCTGTGAAATTATAAGGTAAACCAGCCGTATCAGCATAAGAATACAACTGAGGGGAGGTTTTATCAATATAAGAAGTTTTAGCAGTAAGTATATAAGAAATTGCGCCGCCTGTTTCTGGGTTAAGTTTTTTTAGAGGTCCTTCTAATAAAACCTTGCTCTGAAAAGGAGAAGCTGAAACTAATCCTCCAAATCGAGATTTATTACCGTCACGGGTTGTAATGTCAATGACTGCGGAAGTTCTGCCACCATATTCGGCATTGAATCCACCTGTGAGTACTTCAACGTTTTGGATAGTTTCCGTTTCAAATACAGAGAAAAAACCAATTGAATGAAATGGATTATAAATGGTCATCCCGTCTAATAATACTTTATTCTGAACGGGCGAACCACCTCGAATGTATAATTGTCCACTTTGGTCACCTGTAAAAACGACACCAGGCAAAACTTGCAAATATTGCGCTAAATCGGCTTCTCCTCCAGCACCTGGTAAGGTTTTGATTTGTTTGGATGTCAATTGAATAGTCGAAATTTTTACTTCAGTTTTGGCTTCTTCTTTTCGCCCCGAAATCTCAACTACATCCAATTTTATGGCACTTTCTTCCATGAAAAGCGTTTGATTAATTACGCCATTTTGACCGATTTCTATTTTAGCAGTTGTACTATCATAGCCTAAGTAAGAAGCATAAAGTGTATATTTTCCTGGTTCTACATTTGAGAAATTAAAAAATCCTTCCTCGTTCGTTGTCGTTCCTTGGTTAGTCTCTAATAATGTTACAGTAGCAAACATGATAGGCGAACCACCATCTTTATTCAACACAAAACCACGGATACTACCCGTTTGTGCTAAGAGTGATGATGAGAAAACTAGTGTAAAAAATACGAATAGAAATTGTATTTTTCTTTGCATAATTCTTAATGGTTTTTTAATGAGCTGCAAAGTTCTACTTTTTTCTTACTAAAAAAAGTCGGCTCGCTTAATTTTTAGTGAATGAGTGATTTTGATGAGTAAAATAAGCGGTTCTTGGTAAATTATCGACTTCGGGTGCGTATTATTTTTGATTTTGATGATGGCGGAGCTGCAAAATTGTCAAAAATGGTTGTTATACAAGGTGGTCAAGTTGGGGATTATTCAATTTATAATTGGAAAAAATGAGGTATTTTAGATGGTCTTTTTCTCTTTAGTGAAGAAGGTTGGTGCAGGTCAATATATTGAGGTTATCCAATCAAGTAAGTGAATAGAAGTTGAATGAAGAAAGCGTGACTTAAATAAGTGGCTTTTTTGCTTATTTACTTTTTTTATAAAAAGAAATTTACAGAAATAGGGGAGAAGATGCCCTTGCTGTCATTGTACTTAAGAAGCCGCAGGAAATATAATACGAGTTAGCCAACCGTAGCGATAAAATAATGTTTTAATATCATTAAATAAGGCTTTTTCTTTGAAGGTAGGTTCAAGTGTCGCTGCAACAAAAGCAGATTCAAGAAAAACTTCAATCATATATTGATACATCGTGTCTTCATCCAACTCAAAAAAATATGGATGTTCGATAGGTAAATTGATTTTAATGCTTGTTCGCTCTTCAGTGCTTTGAATATTTTTATAATAACAAATAAATCTATCCTTAGGAGAAAGGAAGGTAAATGTGAAATTAAATTCTGTAATTTCTTTAGAATAGTTTTGTAGCGTAATATGCTTATTTAGCAAATGTTCCATGCTTGTACAAGCGGATACAAATGCTGTTTTTTTGTAATTCGTAGAAGAAATATTGAAAGATTTTGACAATTT
>CAKZLT010000079.1 GCA_937127195.1 uncultured Saprospiraceae bacterium | reverse complement strand
AACCGTTCTTACAGAAATGGCGTAGCTACCGTTTAGGCGACTATGGACTTACGCAGTTTCTTGTTTTTCCTTGTTAGTGTGATGAATAGGACTTGTTCATAGATATATACAATGGATAACCAGTATCATTGTGAAAACTTATAACTAAACTAACACAGGTTAATTTGTCACCTAAACAGTTTTTATCTATAAAATAAACTAGGTATTCATTTTTAATTTCTTCATTTGGTTTTCCTAAAATTCGTTTTATCTCATTATATTCTAAAGAGTAAAAGCATTCCTTATAGGTTGTGTTTATCGAATTGATAAAATCAGTAGGTTTTGTAATTCGATAAAGCGCTAAAGATTTATGAACCTTCCATTTATCATTGACGTACTCAATCATTTTTAGGCATTCTACTTTATGACTTTCTCTTGTTATCTTTTGATACGAACATGAGGAAAATACTAATACCATGAATATTACTTTCTTCATAATTGTAATTTAAGAAATTTCCTAGTAATAGTACTATAGCATCGAACTTTAGAGGTGGAATTTCGTTTTTCGCTTATGATGAAAAATAGTTTTTGGAAATAAACTGTTCATTTCAAGAAACATGAAATCAATTACAATTGGCACGTTTTTGTCATCAATTAGAATGTTTTGTGACTTAAATACGGGATTACTTTTGCTCATGTACTTAATATCTCTATGTCAGAATAAACTCACCCAAAAAAAGCAAAGAACCAAAAATTAAAGCTTGCGCTAAAATTTTTGGCTCTTTTTTTTATAAAAAAAACAATACTACGCACCATAGATAGCATCAATCGTTTTTCCATATTTTTCTCGAATAACACGACGCTTCAATTTAAGCGTTGGTGTTAATTCTCCAGTACTTACGTCCCAAGGTTCAGACAAAAGCGTGAATTTTTTGACTTGTTCAATATGACTAAACAAAGGATTAAAATCGTCTATTACTGCCTGATATTTAGCTAACACTTTAGGGTGTGTTAATGTTTCTGTTGATATTTTGAACAATACAGGATTCTTTTCCATAGGAGTCAAAGTACAAGGAACACCATTTTCTTCACACCAATCTTTTAATGCTTCCGCAGCAGGACAAATCAATGCAGATACAAACTTTCGTTTATCTCCAATCACCATCATTTGTTCCACCAAGAATTCCTCCTTGAATTTATTTTCAATCGGAGCAGGAGCAACATACTTACCACCAGAAGTTTTTAATAACTCCTTCTTACGGTCTGTGATTTTTAAGTATTTATCGCCATGTTCATTCGTAACAAACTTACCAATATCTCCTGTGTGAAACCAACCATCAGCACTCATTACCTCAGCCGTTTTTTCAGGCTTATTATAATAGCCCATCATAACATTCGGGCCTTTTGCTAAAATCTCGCCTTCACCTTCCTTATAATCACCATCGCTTCCATCAATTTTGATAGTTACACCTTTCAATACAGGCCCAACAGTTCCCAATCTTGCACCGCGCGCTCTATAATTATTAATAGTCAAACCAGGTGAAGTTTCCGTCAATCCATATCCTTCACGAATCGGAATACCCGCAGCCGAGAATATTTTTGCCATTTTGATAGGGCAAGGTGCAGCACCTGTCAGAATACCTTCTACACGCCCTCCAAGAGCTTCGCGCCACTTACTAAAAATCAACTTATCTGCTAGATTACGCTGTATCTTAGATAATCCTGTATATTTTTTATCATACTCATAGTCATCGGTTAAGTCCAATGCCCAGAAGAATAATTTCTTTTTAACACCTGTTAAATCAAGTCCTTTATTGTATATTTTTTCATATACCTTTTCTAATAATCGAGGCACAGTCGTAAAGAAATGTGGCTTAATTGCTCTCAAATCGCCATTGTCTCCACCAAGATTTGAAGTTCCTGTAAATACAATATTGATACCCAAGCTCATATAAGCATATAAAGCTGCGCGCTCAAAAACATGACACAATGGCAAGAAACTCAATGCAATTTGATTCTTGCCAATCGGCATTACAGATTCTACCATTTTTACATTCGAAACAATATTATTATGCGAAAGCATAACCCCTTTAGGGTTTCCTGTTGTTCCTGAAGTATAAATCAGAGTCGCCAACTGGTCTGGCTTCACATCAGCCATTCTTGCTTTCACCTCACTCAAGTCATCACTTTCCACAAACATATCTTCCCAAAAAGGTCTGCCTTCTTGCTTATCAAACGTATATATAT
>CAKZLT010000078.1 GCA_937127195.1 uncultured Saprospiraceae bacterium | reverse complement strand
TAACGTTTCTTCCATTGTTTCTTTTTTTTAGAGAAGAGACCGTTTGCTTCGCTCACTGAGAGAGTAGAGACCGTCTTCGGCTGAGAGACTACTTGACGTTGTAACCCTGTCTGTAACAGGCTTTTATTTTGTCCTTTTGATTATTAAGGGGAGTCGGACGCTTTCGAAGCGTCCGACTCCTAAGACGCAATAAAAGGCTACAACATCAAGCAGTCTCTCAGCCGAAGGCGGTCTCTATTCTCGCAGTGAGCGAAGCGAACGGTCTCTTCTCTATTCTAAAATTCCGCAGCTACTTCAATTTGCATCATTTCTTTACTGACAGGATGCATAAACTCTATAAATTCTGCATGTAAATGCAATCTATCTCCTTTATTTCCATACAAATCATCTCCAATTATCGGAATATTCAAGCCCAAAGGATGTGCTGAATGCACCCTCAATTGGTGCGTTCTTCCTGTAATTGGGAAAAAATGCATTCTTGTTTGACCATTTTTACGGTCAATAACCTTCCATTTAGTTTGTGAATTTTTACCATAATCATAACAAACCAATTGCCTCGGTCGGTCTTCCAAATCTACGCGAAGAGGCAAATTAATCAATCCTTCGTCCTTTTCCACCAAGTCTTCTAGTAAAGCCACATAACGTTTTTTGACCTTTCGTTTGATGAATTGTTGTTGCAAAAACTTATATGATTCGATGCTTTTGGCAATAATCATCAGACCAGAAGTGGACATATCTAACCGATGAACTACCATTGGTCCAGTCGCATCAGGGTATTTCAATTGCATTCTAAATTGTACCGAATCCTCAATTATTTTACCTGGAACGGATAAAAACTCAGCAGGTTTATTAATAACCAACATATACTCATCCTCGTAAACGGTACTTATCTCCTGCCCCATTGCCGTATTAACCAACATTGGATTATCATCCGTTTCGACACCGTTGAGCATGTGTCCGAGTATTGGTTTGCACTTTCCTCGACAGGCTGGATAATATTGCTGATGCTTTCTAATAGCAGACTTTGGAGACTTTCCCCACCAAAATTCAGCCATTGAAATCAATTCCAATTCATTCAAAAACGCATATTGTAATAATTTAGGTGCAGCACATTCGCCAGCTCCCGCAATTGGCGGCACATCCACAAATATAGCTCCCAAACTCTTATGTTCACCTGCCTGATTCAAAAAAGTATATTGGTCAAAAAGCTGTTGTTGTAACGAAGCTGAAATTTCTTTGCGCTTTTGTTTGAGCGCATCTATTTCATCCGTGAATACTTTCAACTCTGCTTCCTGTTCACTCACTCGCTCACTCCAGTAGCGATTCATGTCCTTTATTACATAATTACTTCGAGTGCTTTCTTTACTCAATTCTACATTTAAAGCCTCATAAGCGGCTGCGTCCAATATTTTTTTGGCTTCTACTCGCTTGGCTTTTCGCTCTTTTTTAGCAATTTTAGCTGCTGTTTTTGCCGTTTGAATAGTTTCAGTTGCTTTTTCTTTGACTTCTTTTAGTGTTTTTTTTGATTTTAAAAAAGCAGACTCAGCTTCCAATACTTCAATCTGACGATTCATCGGATTAAGTATTTTCATACCTTGATTAAAAAAACTGTCCTCGGTTAACATATCAAAAACAGGTGGAACAAACTTAGGATGATGATTACTTTCGGCTAATTTTCCAGAAAAAGCAGATAAATAACCTAACTCACCTTTCTTGTTTTTGACCACCAAAACGCCGAACATTTTACCAATACGAAGACCTTCTGTTTCTTCATTTATACCAAAATTATGTTCCCAATCGGTTTGCGTTTCCAAATGCTCTTGCAATTCTTTAGCTGCTAGAACAGACAACGGGTGTGGTTCATAATAAAAAGGGAAGGTAAATCGCTTAGGCAATTCAATATTTTCGGTTGATGCTTTGAAATATGTAAAACAGTTTTTGCCCATTATTTTTATTTAAAAAAAATCAAATCTCTTAAAGGGTGTAAAAATAGCATTTCTAAGTAAAAACTAAGATTAGTTACAGTTTTTAGAATTAACAATTCTACACTAATACTATTTTAGTCTCTATATGATTTAGGCTGGTTTATATTTTCAAAAAAATAGGTTATATCAAACTTCAATCAAACCTTATAGGTTTTAAAAAATTTATAAGGTTTAGAAAATCGATAAAAAAGTACTAAGTGAAGAAAAATAAATAAGTTGCACCATTATACAACTTTATTTTTTTATTTAAAAGTGCTTAAAAAATTAAGCATAGCACCGCTACGGTTCATTTTTTTAGTGCTTTTAAATAGAACAAAGAAAAAGTAGAATGGTGCTAGTTATTTATTTTTCTTCACTAATGACCAACTCAAATCATATAGAACCCTATTTTATTTAATAGTGATTTTACATTTTTTAATAATTATCCTTTATTTTGTAATTTTTATTACTAACTAATCAAAAAACACCTATAACATGAAAAACATAATTTTTTCTATTTTTTGTTTACTATTTTCAACAGTATGTTCAGGACAATACTTAGATTGGTCTTAACAATAATTCGTGAAAGATTTTCAAATTTCAATAAAAATTGCCAAACTACTTAATATGAAATTAGGATTAGTACCACTTTTACTTTTATCATTAGTATTTAACAATTGTAAAGCTCAAAAACAAAAGATGAGTATAGAGAAGAATCCGCTACTTTGCGACATAGAAACTGGTGCTTGTGAGTCACCAAAAGCACAAACAGGAATTCCTGTTTCCCAAATAACAGCCGATTCTGATAAAATAAAAATTATCTATTTCACTGACCCTATTTGCTCTTCTTGCTGGGGAATTGAGCCACAATTAAGAAAATTGAAGTTAGAATATGGCAGCAAAATCGAGATTGAATATAGAATGGGTGGTTTGCTTCCTGACTGGAGCTACAATAGCGGCGGCATCAGTAAGCCTTCCGATGTGGCACATCACTGGGACGAAGTAAGCGAACATTATGATATGCCAATTGATGGCGACCTTTGGTTAGAAGATCCGTTGGATTCTTCTTATCCGCCTTCTATTGCTTTCAAAGCTGCTCAAATGCAGGGTGAAGTCAAGGCAATGTTATTTATGAGAGCCATAAGAGAAATGGTTTTTTTGAAAAAAATCAATATAGCAAAACAAGAAAACTTAGTTGCAGCAGCCCTTCAAGTTGGGCTAGATGTTGAACAATTTAAAACGGACTTGAATAATAACAAGGCTAAAGATGCCTTTAAAGAAGATTTAAAATTAGGTAGAGAATATGGCGTTCGAGGCTTTCCAACCATATTTTTTATAGACAAATCAGGTAAAAAAGAAATCGTCTATGGAACAAGACCTTACGCTTTTTATGAAATGGGTGTACTAAAAGTAGATGCTTCTATCAAAAAGAAAGAATATCGAAAAGATTGGAAAACTCTATTTTCAAAATATAACTCCTTGACGGCTAAAGAATTCTCGGTGCTTTCTGGAATGCCTCGAACAGAGTGCGAAACACATTTAGATAAACTCGTCGCTAGCAATCATTTGGACAAATTAACCACTAAAAACGGTTCGCTCTGGACTAAAAAGTAAAGTTATTATAGTTATTTTTCGTACACAAAAAGGGCATAGACTACGTTCTTTTTCCGCTTTCTGTAAAGTGTATCCTTTATTTGCGTCACAGTATTTTTATAAAAAAATCACTCATTCATTAAAAATATCTTTATTAAATGTATTTTTATAAACAAAACAAAATCTCGCAAGATACAAGTGAAAATAATGAATGAAGAATACATTATAGACGGAACTAGCATTATACAGAAAGCAGAAAAGGAACGTAGTCTAACTCCTCTTTTGCAACTTTTGTTAACTTTAAAAAAGCAAGGTAATAACTTTTATTGCTATTTTGATGCAGACACTCGTTATCAATTTGAAAGAGATATTGATAAACAAATCTATCAAAATATCATTAAATTCGGACTAGATGAATATTTTGTACAAGGTAGTAACCTTGATGCAGATTTACCTTTACTGGAGCAAGCAAACATCACAAAAGCTACAATAATTAGTTGTGATAATTTTGAATCTTTTCATGAAAATTACCCTTGGCTTTCTAATCCTAAACGTGTTTTCAAAGCAGAAGTAATAGCCGAACAGCTACTTATTGAGCCTCTTCAAATACAAGTAGAAGTAGAACGTGATTTGATAAAATTGACTACTGAACTCATTCAAACACTAGAAAAAGACGCTGGCAGACTCGAAGGAACAATCGACAAATACAAAAAAGACCGACAGTTTGGCTTTATCAAAAGGTCTCACACAGGTAAAAATATTTTCTTTTCTAAAAACTCTGTTGCTGATAAAAAATTAGATTTCACCGTTATTGGAACAGAAGTTACCTTCAAAATAGATATTGGAAATTCGGGTAGTATTTATTATTTCTGTGCGAAAGAAGTACGCAAAAAAGAGGCGATACCTCCTGAAAAGGCAGCCGAACAATTAGCTGATGAAAATAAAATTCTGAAAGCAACTAAAGATAAACTTCAAGAACAAACCGCAGTTGCTAAAGCCGAACTCGAAACTCAAATACAATCTATTCAGGAACGTCATGACTTATTAAAACAAGAAAATCAATCTCTTGCCGAAGAGTTACAAGTTTATAAAGGTTCTAATAACGAAACTATCAAACGACTTGAAGCTCAGAAAACAATGCTTCAAACTGATGTTGATATTTTAAAAGATGAAAATCTCAAAAAACACACATTAATAGAAGAACTTCGCCTAGAAATAGATGCACTCAAAAAAGAACGTACTACGATTATAGCCTCTAGAAAAAAGAAAGAAGCTGAAACAAATGAATTAGCCGTAGTAATAGACGTTCAAAAAGAAAAAATTCAAGACTTGGATGATGATTTGAAAAACACGCTTCAAATGTTTGAATTTCAGGATTTGGATGAAGCACAAAGCGTTCAATATCAACAACTCATCAAAGATTATCAAGTAGCTGTCAATGCTCTAAAACGCAAAAATGCAAAGATTGTCTTTTTAACAAATAACGTCAATGACTTGCGCCGTCAAATCGTACTAAATCACCGTCAGGCAGGCAGTCAAGACTTAACCGAATCTACTAATGTAGATGAATTATTAGCACGAATTCAAGAGTTGGAGCGCGTCAATACAGAATTAACCACCAAAAGAACTAGAAAACCATCAACCTCCAGACGAAAGCAAAATACCCGTGAAGAGAGTCAAAGCGATACACCTTATAGCGAAGGACCTTCTTCTTCACGACCAAGTAAATTACAAGAATCGCCTAAACCACGCGAAATCAAAATTATTCCATATCAGGAGTTAGTTGACTGGTGGCACAACCTCAACGAAGACTGGCAAAAGGCATTCAATCAAGGTGTTCTTTCTCGTGGTGAAATTCTTCAAATTCCATCCGAAGAACAAATGAAGGGCATTTTTGAACGTAAAAAAATTGATATTGTAGGAAGTGGAATTCTACTCTATGGACTTAATCAATTGAGCTTCAAACTCAATGACCTTTCTGGTATAAAAGACCTCAAACAATTAACGGATTTGAACCTATCTGGTCATAATTTTTCAAATATGGATGGTATTGAAGTCTTACCTCATTTGGAATTTCTGAATTGTACTTCTAATCGAATTTCATCCTTGAGAAATATCAAAAAACTAGAAAATCTAAAAACTTTAATTATTCGAGATAATGATTTGGTGAACTTAGATGGTGTTGAAGAAATTGAAGAATTGGAATATCTTAATGCTTTGTATAATCAAAAACTCCGTTCGGTTGCTGGCGTTGAAGATTTGGAAAACTTACAAGTTCTTTGTGTTCCTAATTATAAAACACGGATTATTAAGCAACTCGAAAAGCTTCGAAAAGCTAATCCTAATATAGAAGTTAAAAATGTTTAAAAACAGTGGACGGACGCTTCGCTGACGGCACACGGCAAAATAGCCTATGCAATATGTCTAGAATATTTTAAAAAAAAAAGCTATTATTTCAATGAAATAGTAGCTCTTTTTCGTTTTATAAAAAACAGAATTATTTGATGTGCAACCTTTGCTTTTTTTTATTGACATTAAAAAGAAAAGAACATAGGGGTAAATTCAAATAGAATGGTCTTCTAAGAATTAGAAGCTATTTTTTTCAACGAGAGATTGTCTGAAACAAACTACAACTTTATTCAAATGACAAGAAAATCAATTTTATACTTAAAGCACTTCACTTTGCTTTTTGTCTTCAGTAGTATTTTTACGGCTTGTGATTCCGAAGAGCCAACACCTACTTATACACCACCAGATTCTAGTTTTGGGCTGGTTTATACCAAAATTTTTCAACAAAGCTGTGCGCTTAGTAACTGCCATGACGGCACAACTTCTCCTAATTTAACAGGTGAAACAACCTACAATGCAATTGTAAATGCTGATGTAAAAAATGTTCAAGCTATCGCAGCAGGCTTACAATTAATTCGCCCAAATGATGTAGACAGCAGCTTTTTATATCAAAAACTAATCTACGATACTAGCAATTTTAAGTTTGGTTCCAAAATGCCCGTTGGTGGTTTGGTCGTTTCTGATGATGCGATTCTTTTTGTAAAAGAATGGATAGAAGCAGGCGCACCTCTGACAGGACACGTCGCAGATAGAACTTTAATTGAGTAATTACAAGCGGACGACTTCGCCTTGACGGGCTTTTATTTGTACTATTTAAACGCTTATCAAGCATTCATGTATGTCAAAGTTTATCTTTTTTAAAACAAAAAAAATGAAATATATCAACAATCCATATTTTTTACTATTAGCATTTACTGTAATTGTTTTTACAGCTTGTCAACGCTCTTTTGAATATGATGTAGAAGACATTCCTTATTTTGAAGGATTATCAGCTCCTGCAACAGGAGAAGGTTATCAAATCCATATTAAACCATTTCCGATAGTTGCCAATTATGAGCGCGAAATCTTTTTAAGAATGCCAATCGGAAACACCGAAGACATTTATGTCAGTAAGTTTGAAGCGCTTTGTCGCCCAGGAACACACCACTTAATCGCCTATGGTTACGAAGATGAAAACGACGAAAACAACGCCCCTATTGGTGTGATGCGAGACCAAAATTTGGCAGATGGTCGCGGTAATTTTAGCTTAACTATGGGTTCTGGTGCAATGTATTGCGGTGCACAAGAACCTGATTTTGTGAGTGAATTTCCGAAAGGAGTTGCAGTCAAAATTCCTGCTAATTCGACTATTGACATGAATTCTCATTATTTTAACCTCACAAATGAGACTTTATTTGGGGAAGTTTATTTGAATATGCACACCATTCCGAAGGATAGCGTAACGGAATTATTGGTGATTGATGATATTGATAATGATGAGAATTTATTTTTGCCAGCCAACGAAACAACCGATATAGAATACACTGAAATATTTGATGAAGAGACTCAAATTCGCCAAATGTTTTCACACATGCACAAGCGCGGTGTTTTGTTTGAAGTATTCAAAGTTGGAGGTAGTAATGATGGTGAAATATTATATACCGCACTTGATTATCAGCATCCGCCCTATAAGTTTTTTGACACGCCGTTGGTGTTCAAAGCAGGCGAAGGCATTCGTACTAAGGTTCGTTATATCAATGATACGGATAGAGATATTATGTTTGGTGTGACGAGTGAGGACGAAATGGGAATTTTGTTTTATTCGGAAATTGTGAAATAATTTGTTTCACGCAGAGTTTGTAGAGGCGCAGAGTTTTGAGAGGTAAATATTTTTTAAAAAAAAAATTACAAATCACTCTTGTTTCTCTGCCTCTCCCCCAACTCTACGTGAAATAAAATTTAGCATTAATTATCTAAAAAAAATACAATGAAAAACTATATATATATTACTCTAATTTTATTATTGGGATTAAATACAAATATTTCATTCGGTCAAAATACTGATGATTTGCTTCGATTACGTAATCCTAAATGGGCGATGCAACTCAATTTTCAAGACCAAGATTTATTGGCTGCTCTTGATTTTGGGGCATTGCGAGTCGTTCACGATGTCAAAATTAGACCAGCTATCAGTTTGGAAGTCCAACGTTTTTTTGGTCAATCAGCTAAAAAAAGTCGATATGTTAGTGGTCAATTAGGTTACTTTAATAATGTTTATCACGAACAGTTTGCTTCTTTAAAGCTCGGTTATGGTATTGAAAGAAGGATTTATAAGGGCTTTTTTGCTTCGTGGAGAATAGAAGCAGGATTGGCGCGAGTCAAAAATAGTGATATTCAGTATATTTATGAAAATGATAAATGGGTGCCGACTTCCAATTATATCCCTTCGACCATTGATGTTTTGTTTGGACCACGTTTGGATTTAGGTTATAGAGTCGTGAACGGTGCGCACCCGATTGATATTTTGGTTACTTCTCATGCTATGATTCATGTTCATTCTGAATTTGGAGCATTACCTTATTATGGCTTGGGAATTGGTGCGAAGTATGGATTTTAAAAAAATAACAACCGTAGAGACGTTGCAGTGCAGCGTCTCTACAGTTCTTATTTCAATCATTAAAATCGTTCAGCAGTTGCCAACTTCATCAATCGTTCATAGCTAGCAGGATAAGGCGTTTGTAATAATGCACCTTTTTCTATGCTTGGGAAAAGCTCATCATACGCTCGACTTTCGTGAACGCTCACCCTTCTATTCACTGCCGTTCGGTCGATTTGCTTCGTATCATCAAAACCTGCAGCTGCCATCAATTCGATAAAACTCTTAATCGTTTCACCATGATAATTGGCAACTCTGACCTTTTTATCTGATACAATCAAACCTGCAACCAATTCTGGATCTTGCGTTGCAACTCCTGTTGGGCAATTATTTTTATTACACTCTAAGGCTTGAATACAACCGATTGCGAACATCATTCCGCGAGCCGAATAACAAATATCCGCTCCTAATGACAAGGCTCTAAAAATATCAAAACCCGTCAAAATCTTACCTGAAGCGATTAATTTGACTTCTTTTTTCAAATCAAAACCTACTAATGTATCATAAACAAACGCCAATCCTTCGCGCAAAGGCGTTCCGACTGAGTTCGAAAACTCTATTGGTGCGGCACCTGTTCCACCTTCTCCACCATCGACTGCGATATAATCCAAATAGATTCCTGTGGATTTCATGGCTTTACAAATGGCTACGAATTCACTTTTTTTACCCAAACAAAACTTGATACCAATTGGCTTTCCGCCACTTAGTTTTCTAAGTTCACCTACGAATTCCAATAACCCTTTTGGTGTATTGAATGCCTTGTGGTAAGGTGGAGAAAGGACATCCGTTCCTTGTTCTACATTTCTAATCAAAGAAATTTCCTTTGTGTTTTTCTTGGCTGGTAAAATACCTCCGTGACCTGGTTTTGCACCTTGAGAAAGTTTCACTTCTATCATTCTGACAGATGGTTGACTGGCATTTTTAGTAAAAAGAGAAGGAGAAAAATTACCTTCTTTATCACGGCAACCAAAATATCCCGTTCCAACTTGCCAAATCAAATCACCTTCCAACTCCAAATGATACGGACTAATACCGCCTTCACCTGTGTTGTGAGCAAATCCACCAAGCTTTGCGCCTCCGTTCAAAGCGCGAATTGCCGCGCTACTTAACGAACCAAAACTCATTGCCGATACATTAAATATGCTACAATCATAAGGCTGTGTACATTGCGAACTTCCAACTCTGACCGTTGGGTGATGGTCTATATCATTATGATTTTTGGCTGCAATCGAATGATTCATCCATTCGTAGCCTTCTTCATATACGTCGAGTTCTGTTCCGAAAGGGCTTGTACTGAGTTCTTTTTTGGCGCGTTGATAAACAACGTTTCTATAAATACGGCTAATCGGTGTTCCGTTGGTATTCGACTCAATGAAGTATTGATAAATTTTTGGGCGAAGGTCTTCCATGACGTATCGACCACGACCCAAAATCGGGAAATTACGCATTATCGCGTGCTTTGATTGCACCATATCATAAAAACCGAGTAGTATAATCGGCAAAAACACAATCAATGCCCAATACATAGGCTGCCAAAGAAAATAGCCAACTAAGCCAATAATCAATAGAGAAAGAACGGAAAAAACAATGAATTCGTTACGCATACTTTTAGATGATTTTTTTAAGATTAGAGGGACAATTATCAATTAAGTACGTGAGGAGAAGTAATGACGTAATTATAAGGAAGTATTTTTTTTGTTTTATGATTTTAAAAAATGTGAGTATAGCGAGCTACACGAATATTTTTCAAAGAAATAGAACAGAAAAAAGACGAGTTAGAATACGGGATTACTTTTGCTCATGTACTTAAAACCAAAAGTTAGGCAATTTTTCACAACTATACAATTGATTAATAAAAATAATATGTTTTGAATTTAACGTTTTGTTAAGTTCGTCGAGAAAAATTTGATTTTTGCCGTGTAAATATGATAGTAATACTATTATATCTTACCTTGCTGATATATTTAGTTCACTAGTAAAACCGAATGCGATGAGAGAATACAGTATTATAAAGCCTGATACGTGGAAAAGAAACTACGAAATACGCAACGACCAAGGTTGGAGTATCGGTTATGTGAATTGGAAAGGCTCGTTTACAAGTGAAGCGGAATTGATAGGGAAATCGAACAGATGGGATATTTCAACCAATATTTGGTGGACAAAATTGATTATTTCAGATAGGTTTGGTACTGATGTCGGTATCATGAATATCAATAGCTTGTCTTCAAAAATGACGTTGAACTATAAAGGTGAGATTTTTAATTTCAAAAATTACAACTGGACTTCTAGCGTTTACATTTGGCAAGATAGCGAAGATAACAAGTTAGTAAGCTTTAAAACAGGCTCGTTTGGCTCTGTCAAAAGTTCAGGTATTCGAGTTTATTACGAAATGGATAGCGAATTGAAAGAGTTGTTGGTTTTGTTGGGCTGGTATGCTTTTATGATGAAAAGGAGACAGCAAGGCGCGGCTTAGAATGGCTGACTTGATCATATTTGGAGCGTGTATCAATTTTTTTTGGTACACGCTTTTCTAATGACTACTGAAATTAAAGGGCATTACTTTCCATAATTGGATGTAAGTCTAATACGCGCCAATTGGTTATATATCCGTTGGAAGTGAGATATTATTATGAAGGCAAAGAGGTAGAAGACTTTAAGAAGTATTATTTGTCTTTAGATTAAATTCAGGAAAAAAGAATAGGTTCTATATGATTTGAGTTGGTCATTAGTGAAGAAAAATAAATAAGTTGCACCATTATACAACTTTATTTTTTTATTTAAAAGTGCTTAAAAAATTAAGCATAGCACCGCTACGGTTCATTTTTTTAGTGCTTTTAAATAGAACAAAGAAAAAGTAGAATGGTGCTAGTTATTTATTTTTCTTCACTTAGTACTTTTTTCTTGATTCTCTAAACCTTATAGATTTTAAAAACCTATAAGGTTTGATTGAAGTTTAATATAACCTATTTTTTGAAAATATCAACCAACCTAAATCATATAGAACCAAAGAATAATTATACTTCTTCATCTTTCCAAAAGGCTTTGCTCATTTCTGTTTGTAAATCTTTTTTATTTTTAAATCCTTGGATAGCCATTTGAAACTTCTCCAAACTATCTTCTTCTTCATAATCATAAAAATGATTAAAAAACATACCATTTTCAAAACCATAAATCAAATAACCTGCATGACTAATTCTATAAAAATTTTGATTAAAAAAGGGTTGATAACCTTCAATGAAACCTTCTAAAAAACTAATCAAAGTCAAAGTGCAATAACGCATATCTTCCTTCGAAAATTCATGATCAAGTGGTGATTGATAAGCATTCAAATCTTCTTCAGCCTTGGGCATTCTATAATAAGTAAAATAAGGCATATTCCCTTTCATATCCATCAACTCCAAACCATAATGATAAACGTTTTCGCCTCTTTTTATTATCAATTTAAACTTATAAGAAAAGGTACATTTATAGTCATCATAATTATTATGTCCACCAAATAGCTTAAAAAGAGCCGTATAAACTTGAGCCAATCCAAAATCTCTTTCAGGGTAATGTTGTCTATCCAACATTATCAAAAAGTCCCAATCTTCAAAAATAGGTGCGTGTGTTTCACGCAATTGCCACCATTCTTGATTAGATAATTTCTTGAAAGTAACTTTGGCGTTAATAGCCTTTATATTTAAAGTTTTTGAATTTTTCATATTATAATATGTTAAAAAAAAGCAAAAGCATTCCTTTGTCTTACTTCCCAATACAGAAATCCCTAAAAATCGAATCCAATAAATCATCCGTACTAATCTCACCCGTAATCTCGCCCAGATACGACAACGCATGACGAATATCCTGCGCTAGAAAATCACCCGTAATCCCCATATTCAAGCCAGAAAGTACATCTCCCAGCGATTGATTCGCCTTTTCGAGTGCTTCGTAATGACGTAAATTCGATACAATCGTATTATCCATAGAGATTTCGCCAGTCGTGACGACACGATGCAAGAAGTCTTTAATCGCTTGAATATTCTCTCGTTGAGCTGCTGAAATAAACAAAATCGGGTAATCCTTCAAGGCTTCTTCGATGGCTGATTTAGTGGTTGAACTGCCGAGTAAATCTATTTTATTAGCAATCACTACAGGTGTAATGCCTTCGTGAACCAGTTTTTCTAAGTCTGCTTTTGCGGATTCTATCGGTAGATTTTTAGTATCAAAAACATACATCAAAAGGGTTGATTGCTGGATTTTTTCCATTGTTTTTTCGACTCCGATAGCTTCGATAGCGTCCGTTGCTTCGCGGATTCCTGCCGTGTCAATTAATCGAAACTGCACGCCTTCAATGTTCAAAACTTCCTCGATTGTGTCGCGTGTTGTTCCTGCGATTGAGCTTACGATGGCGCGTTCTTCGTTGAGAAGTGCGTTCAGTAAGGTTGATTTTCCTGCATTTGGACGACCAGCGATAACGGTGCTGACTCCGTTTTTGATAACATTTCCTAGTTGAAAAGAAAGCACTAAGTCGTGAATGATTTTTTTGATTTTGGTCACCAAATCTCGTAAATCATCTCGATTGGCAAATTCTACATCTTCTTCGCCAAAGTCAAGTTCCAACTCAATCAAACTCGCAAATTTGATTAGTCGCTCTCTCAACGCTTGTATTTCTTGCGAGAATCCACCGCGCATTTGCTGCATTGCCAAGTCATGTGAAGCCGAAGAATCCGAAGCAATTAAATCCGCAACAGCTTCTGCTTGCGACAAGTCCATTTTTCCGTTAAGGAAAGCGCGCAAGGTAAATTCGCCTCTGTTGGCTGTTCTTGCACCGTTTCGGATGAAGAGTTCTATGATTTGTTGTTGTATAAATGTAGAACCGTGACACGAAATCTCAATGACGTTTTCGCCAGTATAAGAGCGCGGACTCACAAAAATAGACGCCAAAACTTCGTCGATGACGCGCCCTGTCTCGTCTTTGAGCAAGCCCAAATGAATGGTGTGTGAACCTAATTTTTCTAAATTTTTAGTAAAAAATTGATTGCAAATCGTAATGGCTTTCGCTCCCGAAAGGCGAATAACACCTATCGCACCTACGCCTGAAGGCGTGGCTAAAGCAACAATAGTATCGGATAAGTCTTGGCGATGTATGGACACGAAGTTGTTTTTTTACAGTTCAGACCTTATAGGTTTTTTAAATCTATAAGGTCTTTGGTTTCACAATTTTGTGATAAAAAGGCTGTTCTTTATAAAACAAAATTACTCATTATGTTTTATAAAATCTGCTTCTCACCTTCTTTTTCACTCAAATGTTAGCCATTCGGAGGTGTTTTTTATCTTTTCAACTAAAAATTTAGTTATAAAATCAATAAATACTTGTTTAACTAAAAACTTAGTTATATAATTGTAATGTAATCAAGAAACAAGGAGCGCGCCTAGTTTTTTTAAATTCATTACTATTTGGCGGTTAAGTTAAAAAAGCGTTCGACGCTTCCGCTACAAAAAATCTAACAATGAAATCATTATCAATAATGGCAATTTGCCTAATGGGTTTCCTATGCTCAACAACAGCTCAAGACTTAAATCAACGCTATACAGATAAGAAAGATAAAGAGCATCTTATCGGAAAATGCGACCGAAATGCACTCAATGCAGCTCCTTTCGAAGAATGGTACAAGAAATATTATGATGCTTATGAATTAGACAAGACGCTTTTGAAGCATTCGGAAGGCAAGTTAAAAGATGTAAAAATCGAAATATTCATGGGAACATGGTGTGGCGATAGTAAACGTGGCGTACCTCAGTTTTATAAAGTGTTAGACGAATTGGGCGTTGAGGAATCACAAGTAACTTTGGTCAATTTATATAATATGGACAGCGTTTATAAGCAAAGTCCTAACCATGAAGAACAAGGTAAGTTGATTCACCGTGTTCCAACTTTTATTTTTTATAAAAATGAAAAAGAAATCGGACGAATAGTCGAAACACCTGTAACCTCTTTTGAAATGGATATGGCGCAACTGCTCAATGGTTTGCCAACTGCTCCAAACTATAAAGCGGTTCAAGATATTTCTAAAATATTTGAAGAAGAAGGCGTTCCGACTGACCGAAAGGAGTTACTTGCTATCGCCAATCGAATTTATAAAGGTGCAAAAGGCTATCGCGCGCTGAATACTTATGGCTACGTTTTATTGGCGAATGATGAAATAGATAAGGCGATTGCCACCTTTACTATTAATTGTATGATTTTTAGAAAGATGCCGAATGTTTGGGATAGTTTGGCGGAAGCTCATGAGAAAAATGGCGAACTTGATAAGGCACTAGAATTTTATAAAAGAGTGCTAGAATTAAATCCAATTGCTGAAAATGCGAAAAAGAAAGTTGAAGAATTAAAATCGGAAGATTAATGGTACATTCATTTTTACTTAACATCCATTAATAACAAAACCGTGTTGATTTTAAAAATCGACACGGTTTAATCAAGAAAAAACAAAAGCGAGATGCAAAAGCAAATTTTCTGATTGTAACACTTCGCAGTGATAACTCTGAAAGAGTTAAACATGAGTAATCCCGAACACTGCAAAACGTTACAATCTGCAAATTCTCAACTTTCAATTCAAAAAACTACTTATTCAATTTATAATCTAAGCCCAAATTTGTAATTTCATTGATAAAAGTACTATCTGCATTGACTTTTTTACCTTTAGAATACATATCCAATTTAATGCGATTCGCTCTGTCTATTAGTACCACTTTGAATTTGTGTTTTCCTTCATATTTGGTACAAATGCTATCCAATTGCTGCACCAATGTATCAGACAAAGTATTCACATCAATCGAAACAGTGATAGACTCCGTTTTGTCTTGACCAACGGTTTCGAGCAATTGAATTTTACTAATTTTCAACTCATAATCATTCCCTTTCCAGCGTTGTTTATACGTTCCAGAGATATAAATGGCTTCGCCTTCATTCATGTAATTTTTAAAAGAAATATAATCTTCGCCAAAAAGTGCCATTTCTAACGAGCCTTTAAAATCCTCGATCTTCATGCTTCCCCAGCCTGTTCCTTTCTTAGAAATACGATGATTTGCCATAGCATCAATTTCTCCGACATTAATTTGTCTATCCTTAAAATCATCTACTCTATCTAAACTACAAGTTGTATAGTTTTTGATTTCGACCGCATAATCATCCAGCGGGTGACCACTCAAATAAAGCCCAACAACCGCTTTTTCGGCATTCAATTGTTTGATTAATCCCCATTCTTCACACTCTGGAATTTTGGGTTCTGGTATTGCAATTTCTTCTGCAATCGCCCCAAAAAGCGAATTGGCAGCCGATGCCGCTTGACTTTGATGCGCATTTCCATATTTTAATAAATGCGTAATAAATGTGTCGTATTTTTCAGAGGGGGCAAAGTATTGAGCGCGATACATATTGTCAAAAAAGTCAAATCCACCACCATACGCCAAACTTTCCATCGCTTTTTTGTTGACACTTCGGAGATTGACTCTTCTTACAAAATCGAATACATTGGTGTAAGGTTGTTCTTTTCGACCTTCGACAATTGCCTCAATTGGGCCTTCACCAACGCCTTTGAGTGCCATTAAACCAAATCGAATTTGCCCTTTTTTATTTACTGTAAATTTCAACTGAGATTCATTCACATCAGGACCAAGTACCTCGATTCCTGCGCGTTTACATTCTGCCAAGAAAAACTCGACTTTGGTAATATCAGAACTGTTATGTGTCAGAACCGATGCCATAAATTCGGCAGGATAATTCGCTTTCAAATATGCTGTTTGGAATGCTACGAAAGCATAACAAGTCGAGTGAGACTTATTAAAAGCGTAAGAAGCAAAGGCTTCCCAGTCCTTCCAAATTTTATCAATTGCTTTTTTCTCGTGTCCATTTTTCTGACAACCTTCCAAAAATAATGGATACAAAGCATCAATTACTTTCTTCTTTTTCTTACCCATTCCTTTACGCAATACATCGGCTTGACCTTTCGAGAAGCCACCTAATTTTTGCGAAAGCAACATCACTTGCTCTTGATAAACCGTAATCCCGTAAGTTTCCGCCAAGTACTCATCCATGCCTTCCAAGTCATAGACAATTTCCTCTGTTCCGTGTTTACGATTAATAAAGTTTGGAATATACGCCAACGGGCCTGGTCGATACAAGGCATTCATCGCAATCAAATCACTAAACTCCGTTGGTTTTAGCTCTTTCATGTATTTCTGCATACCAGCACTCTCATACTGAAATACGCCAATCGTCTCTCCTCGCTGGAACAATTCGTAAGTTGGTTGGTCATCCAAAGGAATTTCATCGGGGTCAATCTCGATGCCATGTCCTTGTTTAATCAAAGTAATCGCATCCTTGATAATGGTCAACGTTCTAAGCCCAAGGAAATCCATTTTTAATAATCCCGCATCTTCTGCCACGGAGTTATCAAACTGAGTAACCAACATATTCGAACCTTTGTCAATCTTAACAGGAACATAATTGGTAATATCGCCAGGAGTAATGACCACTCCACAGGCGTGAATTCCTGTATTCCGAATAGAACCTTCCAGTTTAACGGCAGTTCGGAGCATCTCTCCTATTTCGTCTTGCCCTTCAGCTAAACTTCTAAAAGTCTCTGCTTTTGTCCTCTCTTCGGAGTTCATATCCGAAATTTTCGGATGGAATCCTCCTTTATTTAATACGCGTTTGAGTGTCGCTTTTGCGTGAATAGGAAAATGCGACAAAGTATTATTAACATCCGAAATCGAAATATCCATGACTCGACCAACATCTTTGACCGATGATTTGGCTGCCATTGTACCGTAAGTAATGATTTGGGCGACCTGCCTTTGTCCGTATTTTTTGATGACGTAATCCATGATTCTAGCGCGACCTTCATCATCAAAATCAATATCAATATCGGGCATGGATACCCTTTCTGGATTCAAAAATCGCTCAAAAAGTAAATCGTACTTAATCGGGTCAATATTGGTAATTTCGATAGCATAAGAAACCACCGAACCCGCTGCCGAACCACGACCAGGCCCAACCGAAACACCCATTTTTCGGGCTGCGGTCGTAAAATCCTGAACAATCAAAAAATACCCTGGATAACCTGAATTGGCTATCGTCTGTAACTCAAAATCAAGTCGCTCCGTAATTGCTGGCGTAAGCGTACCATATCGTTTTTTTGCACCGACATAAGTCAAATGACGCAAATATTGATTCTGTGTAGTAAAGCCATTCGGCAATGGAAAAGCTGGTAAAAGAATATCTCGCGCAAGCGTCAGTTTATCTATTTTGTCATAGATTTCCATTGTATTATCAATCGCAAATGGAACGTCTTTGAAGACGTTTGACATTTGTTCTTGCGTTTTAAAATAGAAATCCGAACTCGGAAATTTGAAACGCTTCTCTTCATGTAGCTTCTGCCCCGTATTTACACAAAGTAAAATATCGTGCGGAAACCAATCTTCTTCTTCGACATAGTGCGAGTCGTTCGTTGCAATAACTTTGACATTGTGCTTTTCTGCCAACATCAAAAGATGCTGATTAATATCTTCTTGACTGATACCAAGTCCGTCAATGTTTTCGAGACCGCGGTGTCGTTGTATTTCTATATAATAATCATCACCAAAGATATTCAGCCACCATTTCAAAGCTGCTTCTGCCTCTTCGTGCTTGCCTTTCATGATGAGTTGCGGCACTTCTGCACCGATACAACAACTTGTCACAATCAATCCTTCGTGGTATTTTTCGACAAGTTCTTTATCAATTCGTGGAAATTTGGAGTATAATCCTTCTATGAAACCGAGCGAGCAGAGTTTGGTTAAGTTCTCATAGCCTTTCTGATTTTTGGCTAACATCAATTGATGATAACGTCTATCTCGCTCACCTTTTGCCTTCAGAAACGATTGCTTATGTCTATCTTTTACCAGATAAAACTCACAACCTATCATTGGTTTGATATTGCGTTTTTCGGCTTCTGCTACGAATTTGAACGCTCCAAACATATTCCCATGGTCAGTCATGGCAACGCCTTTTTGCCCATCGGCAACGGCTTTGTCCATCATAAGACCTACGTCAGAAGCTCCGTCAAGTAGGGAATATTGAGTGTGGCAATGTAGGTGTACGAACTCTGGCATAAGTAATTAACAATTAATAATTATCAATGAATAATTGGCTCTAGGATATTTATTACTTGGTATTATTAAAAAAGCATTGTGTGAAATTATATCTCTTTTAAAAATCCCATAATGAGGTCAAAGAAAAGGAAACTAATAAAAGAGTCTCTTTTCTCTTTTCTAAAAAAGCCTAACATTTTGAAAATAAGTAGGTTAGCTTTTTTATAAAAAAACAACCTTCTGTTACTTATTTTAATGCGTTGTTGGAAGGCTTAAAGATACGTTTTTTGAATAAGATTTGAAAAAATACTAAGGTAAAGCAATTAGGTTTTTTCTAATAAATAAGGAAATTACATTTTTAACTTAAATCTATTTCCTTCGACTGTCCTTAACCAATCGCTTCATTATTGAGTCCAATTCTTGATAAGAATTAGGGCTTTTTCCTTTGCACGCCTTCAAAATTCTACTTCTAAGATAATCAAAATGTTCCCATTTTCGAGAAGTTT
>CAKZLT010000077.1 GCA_937127195.1 uncultured Saprospiraceae bacterium | reverse complement strand
ATGCAACAGCATTCAAAGATGCTACTAATTTTGACCGTTATTCGACCGTATCTGGACAAAGAGATTTAGCCAATCCGAGCTTGACTCCAGAACGCGTCTTTAACTATGAAGTCAGTGCCAGACGATTCTTAGATAAACAACGTCGCTCTAGTATAGAAGTGCTTGGTTATTTTGCTGATTATACTAGTGTGATTGCTACCAAATCAGTTTTATATAATAATTCGACTACTACTCAATTCCAAAATTCAGGTTTACGAGAAGTCTATGGAGTTCAGATTTGGGCTAATTACAATTATAATAATACACCGATTGGAGATTTTCATTTTTATGGAAATTATACATTTACACAGCCTAATGATATAGCTGACAAGGATGATATTCTTCGTGATGCTTATGGAAATCCTCTAGTTTTCAATAATGATACTTTGACTAAAGCGCGAGTAGGAGATATTGCAAAGCACCAGTTTAATTTTGGTGTTAATTATCAACCTAACAAAAATTGGAACATTAACCTCAGAGGAAACTATGTCGGCGAAAGGCAAACAGGAGAAGGCACAACCGTAACAGGTAATTTGGATAAATTCCCAGCTTATGTTGTATTGAATGGCGCAGTTAGTTATCGACTTCACAAACAAGGGTTAACCATTCAAGCCGTTGCTAATAATATTCTGAATACTCGATATTATTCGCCTGGATTGAGAGATGCCGATAATTTTAGGTTCTCCTCTAGTTTACCTCAAAACCGCTTTAATTTGCATTTGAGAGTCAGATGGAATTTGTCTTTTATTAGTATTCCTAATTAGATTAAAACATATTTTAGAGCTAAAAAAGCTCTCAATTAATTCAGGTAACGAATTAATTGAGAGCTTTAAAAAAAAACATTAATTCTCTTAAAACACACCCAATTTACCCGTTTGACGCACTTCGCCATTATACCACTGGTAAAAATAAATACCTTTAGGCAAATGATGAGTAGGAATTTCTTGACGATTATTATTCTGTATTTTTTTGGTTAAAATGACCCGACCAGATACATTATACAATTCAAATGTTTCCAAGTTGGTAGCATCTTTTTGCTCCAAAACTATTCTATCATTATTATAAAAAACCTTTCCTAAATCAGCTTGCACCGAATGATTCGAAGAAGTTTTATCTAACAGAGAAGAAGCCAATTGATTGACATTTTGACCATCAATATTAGAAAAGCGTCCACCAATATACACTTCTCCTTGAAACGTTGCCGCCGCCGTTATTGCGCTATCCGAAACTGTAATCGGATAAGGTTGACCAGTGACATCAATCAATCCGCGCCCATAATTACCAACAACTTGAGGCGAATAATTAAAATCTCCAACCAAAAACAACCTATTTCCTAACGGAACAAATTCAGACATTTCACCATTCATCATAGGAAAGAAACCACCAAAATGCGACCAAACACCTAACTCTAAAGTTGCTAAAGGCGTAACACTATTCGCATTACCTGCAACGTATATTTTATTATTAAAAGCAGTGAAAGTATTCACTGCACCATGATTACCATATAATCCATTTGTCCATTTATTCCCATCCCAAAATGCTAAATAATTGGTATTAATTTGTAATGAACTATCTGAAACGCTCGGCGCTGTTTGAGTAAATTCTCCACCAACTAATAGTTGTCCACCAATTACTTTCATACATTTTACGGGCGCATCCACACCAAAGGCATTAGGAATAGTTAATCCCGTATTGATATTAAAACCATTATTCGCCCAAACGCCAGAATTTGGTCTTTGATAAGCCAAATAAGGCATACTCACACCATTGACTTTCTGAAAATCACCACCACCGTGTACCGTATTAGAAACCACTGCAATCGTGTAAATCGCGCCTTGCATATCGCCTGTCTGAAGCGGAAACCAATCATTTACTGACCAATAAGCAATATTACAAATTTGTCCATTTAGGCTAAAGTCACCAACAACAACCAATAACCCATTATGCCAATCCATATCATAAATAGCTCCATCAATATTGCCATAAGTTTCCCAATTTGTACCATCCCAAGAGACAATGCTTTTGGCATTTACACCATCAACCATCGTAAAATCACCAGCAATAAATAATTTACTAGAGTCGGCATTTGTCTTCATTACATTTATACTTCCATTTACGCCTCCATTGTTTCCAACAGCCTTGTAATTTTGTACCGCAGGAGCATAACCAGGTTGTATCCAGGCTAATTCATCAACCGTAAAACCATTGTTTTTTGCCCATTTTCCTAATGACTTGTAAGTTGTTAATGCTTTTATATAAGCGTAATTATTGTTTGTTTTGATTTGCTGAACTAAGTTATCTTGCCCGTCTTTGTGCAAAAGATAGCCGACTGCGCAATGCACTCCAAAAATATCTACAAAGTAAGGTTGACGCTCCGAATGAAAGGTATTTGTTGGAAAAACCGCGGTTTCCGAATATTGATGTAATACATCTAAATGACGCAAACGGTTTGTTTTTTGGTTTTCCGAAAGATGTGTAGTTGTTCGATTTCGTAAAGTCTGTTCAACCAATTTTAAATGCGTTTGAATGCGTTCAATATCATTTTCAAATTGTATTTTTTGTTTAAAAATGGCTGGTTTTATATCATTTTGATAATGCCATTGTTCATTTACTTCGACTAAATGATTGAATAAGAAAGTACTCTTTTGGGAGCCTAACCCATTTCCAAACACAGAAATAGTCAATAATTGAAAAAGAAAAATAGTAGAAATTTGTCTCATAAGCATAGATTTTCTAATTATTAGATAATACTATTTTAAAAAAAATAGACACTCAAAAAACGGTTGAAAGTTATTATTCGTTGCTTAAAATAAATAAATGTTAAGCAATGATAAGTGAAGAAAAATTCATTTTATTTTTAAGATATAAAAGCTCCTAAAACCTCAATAGTTACTATTTACTTCTCAAAGTTTTCCATAATATCAATAATTAAACCGTAATCAATCCTCCGACTTAATCGCATTCAGCAATGCCCAAGCCACATCATTCAGGCTGTCAATAGCCAGCGGAATATTCCAATTGGCTCGATTACGTGACTCAACGTAATTAGAAATCGCCCTAATTTCTAAGAATTTCACTTCTGATAACTTACAAGCATAAAAAACGGCTGCGCCTTCCATCGACTCAATATCTGCTTGATACTTCTTTTCTATTTTGGAAATGCTTTCCGAATAGCCATGTACTTTATTGACTGTAATGGCTTTTACTTTTTTCAAAAAAGAAATATCCTCGTTCGGATTTTGAATAGCATTTTCATAAAAAATAGCCCCATCATTTTGGAGTAAATTCATCTCAAACATATCCGTAAAGCTTCCGTCCGCTTCCTCTACGCCCAAATCACCAAATTGCTCCGATACCACTTGAACGACCTCCCCAAGTTGAAGATTTTGGTCAAAAGCACCAGCAATTCCGAGATTAATGACCAAGTCAAAAGTGATTTCTCCACTTAATATACGTCCTAAAGCAAAAGCAGTAGCGGTCATTCCTACACCAGTGATAAGTATAGAAATTTCTAAATTGTTCTTTTTATATTGAAAAGGTTGTTCTTCGGAAAAATGTTCTTTTAACTTTAGATGTAATGGGGCAATTTCGAAAGCCGTCGCGGATACGATTAATATTTTCATTAATTTATCATTTATAGAATGAGTCGTTTAGAGCAACTATATAAAGTAAAAAATGCGTGACCGGCTCTTAGCTTTCACGCATTTATAATATCTATTTAATAACTAAACATCTAACTTAATATAACCGCAAATTAAAAAGCAATAGAGTTTTATTAATTCATCAGCTAAGTCTATGTGATCATCA
>CAKZLT010000076.1 GCA_937127195.1 uncultured Saprospiraceae bacterium | reverse complement strand
CAATTTGCTTGGTTTTGGTGAATGTTTACCATATCATGAGAACTTCATGCGATTAAGTAAAACCAAAAAAGACCAGTTTGGCATGCCTATTCTTGAAATTGATGCACTTTTTCGTGAAAACGAAACAAAAATGCGCGTTGATATGCAGAATGACGCTGCTGAAATGCTCGAAAAAGCAGGCTTCAAAGATGTTTCTACTTATGATAATAAAGAAAATTATCATGTCGGCTTGGGTATTCACGAAATGGGAACAGCTCGTATGGGGCGTGATGCAAAGACATCCGTTTTGAATAAAAACAATCAAGTTCATGGTGTTCCTAATGTTTTTGTAACAGATGGTGCGTGTATGACTTCAGCAGGTTGTCAAAATCCTTCGATTACTTATATGGCTTTGACTGCTCGTGCGGTTGACTTTGCAGTGAAGGAACTAAAGAAACAAAATTTGTAGAAAACGATTTTTTAGAAACAAGGTTTTATAGCTGTGAATATTAAGCTTTACCTTGCTTCTAAATAATTTCTAAATATAATAAACAAGGGATAGAAGGTCAGTTCTAAAAACGGTTTCTATATTATTGGGTGGTGCAATGTCTGCGGGTACGGTTTCGGCTGTGATGTCAGGTTGTAAGCCAGATACTAGTGACAATTGGAAACCACTGATTTTGTCTAAAGACCAAGTAAAAATATTGGCAGAAGTAGTAGATATTATTCTTCCTGCTACCAATACGCCTGGAGCAAAAGAGCTTTTGGTGCATCGCTTTATAGACAAAATTATTGCAGAATGCTTCTCTAAAGAAGAACAAGATAAGGTTTTGAAAGGCTTGGAATATATCAATTCAGCGAGTGTTGACGTGTCAGGTAAAGGCTTTATGGGTGCTAGTCCAGAAGAGCGTTTAACGGTACTTTCGACATACGATAAAGAAGCTATTAAAGACCATTCTCACTTCTTTTTTAAAATAAAAGATTTGGCAATTACTGGTTATTTTTCAACAGAAATCGGGCAAACACAAGCCTTGCAGCACGTTGCTGTACCTGGTCGATATGAAGGCTGTATTCCGTTGGAGAAAGCAGGTGAAGGACGCGCTTGGGCGCAGTAAAGACGAGTTAGAATACGGAATTACTTCTGTATATTTTAGATTTAACCTCCCTTAATCCCTCCGAAGGAGGGAAATGTAGTAGCGTGTTTTCCCTCCTTCGGAGGGATTAAGGGAGGACAAAATTCAAGTAGAATAACTAGATTTACAAAAATGTATAGTAGTATAAATACGGAATGACTTCTGCTCATAAATATTAGAAAGGTCGAATGCAATGATAGCATTCGACCTTTCTAAATAAAACTACCTCTATGAAAATCACTCCGTTATTTCTTTGTTTTGACTGCTAAACCAACAGCAAATTTGAAACGAAAGCTATAATAACTTAATAATCTTCCAAACATTGTATCAGGAATCTCTGATTGAAGCCATGCGTATTTAGATTCTTCATCCATTCCGTAAGGTAATGCAAAAGAGGATTGAAAAGCAAATGAATAAAGTAATATATCATTAATAACGGTTTCTCTTCCAAATTCTAAATTAACCGCAGGAGAAACATAAGTTTGGCTAGTAAGTTTCTCTGGGTCTTCATAAACCAACGAACTTTGAGAGAAAGACCTATTATTAAACATAGCTGAAATTCCATATTGCGCATATCGTCCTACGGGTGCTATAGATCCAGATGATAAATAATATTGTCTTATAAAAAAGTTTAAATTAGTAGAACTAATATTGGCATTAATAGAAGCATCTGGACTCGTAAATCCCGTACGTGAATAGCTAAGACCTAGCCCCGCTGTACGAAGACGATCCAAAGCATAATGCGCTGATAATTGATAATTGAAATTAAAAGTAAGTGGAACTTCTATTCCATCTCCCACCACATCATCAAGCCTGTAACCATCTTTATTGTTTTCATTATATCTAGGCAACTGAACACTAGCAGATGTACTCATTCCGAATTCGACAAATAATTTTTTACCATAAAGCCCTGGTCCACCTTTTTGTGCAAAGGATTGACTGATAGACAACCCAAAGATTAAACCCAAAATGATTAGTATATTATATTTTTTCATGTTTTTATATTAATTTTTTTTATAAATGGTTTTCAAAACGATGAGCTTTGAAAATAAAACATCACTCACAATCTTGAAAACCTTAGTTTTGAGTTACTTTTTCTTTTTAGCAGGTTTCTGTTTAATCTGGTGCATCAACCAATATAAATTAGACTTGATAATTGCATCACGGTCTTTTTGCTTCATATAGTTGACTTCGCGATGAAGAACTCTATTATTTTCAAAATCAAAAACATAAGAAAAATAAATAGATTCGTAAGAACCTCTAAATAGATTATCTAAACCATAAGGTGTCGTCCAAGGAATAACGGTGTATAGTAAATGATAATAATTCTCTATTAGATATTTCTGTTTACGAAAAGTAAGCGCACCTGTATAGGCAAAAGTAGTAGAATTGTATTCCTTCACAATTGGCAATACATCATTATAATTACTGCTAATCATATACATATCATTGGTCAACAACTCATCTACCCAACGATTAATCGCTATAATATTATTATACTCCTCAATCGTCGTTCTTTTATTCAAATGCTTAACATCCAAAACGGTAGTTTTCAAACCTATATCACTGCCTAATTCCTCAATCCAGCCTTTAAACTTATTTTGACGCTCTTCAGACTCTATCAATTGAATAGGCTCTCTTTTCTTTGCATTTCCTTTCAAATAAAAAGGATTTACAAATACAACATCTTTTCGATTAAGCGCAGCTCCTTTTTTTCTTTTCTTTTTTGCTGCCTTTCTATTCTCTCTAGAACGCGCATAATAGCCCATTTCTTCTTGCTCCTCTTCCGAATCTGCTCTTCTTTTACGATATGTTTTTCCATTCTCTATCCATTTTGTAAAAGTAGAATCAGAGATAATGTCAGCAAATGCATAAGGTGCAAAAGTTTGTTCTTTCTCAATTGCATCAGCGGTCATTTTCTTATCTTTCTTAAAGTAAGTATCAGGCTTTTCAATAGTAAAAATAACCACATCCTCAATCATATCTTGGGCCATTCTTTTAATACCTTTATCATCTGGATACTTCTTATGTGTTTTCCAACAATAACGAGAAGCTAATGTATTGATTTCTTTTTTAGACATCTCTTCAAAAAGATAAAATACGGCTTGCATCTCTCCTTGTATTTTTTCACTACTAATGGTGATGTCAGAATAAGTTTCCTTATTCGTATATTGAGCAATACCATAAAGTGCCTTTGCTATTGTCTTTTCTGCATAGCTATTATTTGGATATTCTTTCAAAATCAAATAACCATGATACAAAGCAGCAGGATAAGA
>CAKZLT010000075.1 GCA_937127195.1 uncultured Saprospiraceae bacterium | reverse complement strand
CCTCCTGCCTGAAAACAGTTTGAGAAACCCGGAAAATAACTGAAGATACGAAAGAAGGAGAAGTTTTTAGAGCTGTTTAAGATAATTGACTTGTTAATTTTTAAAATTCATTAACAGTCAACTGTACAAAATACTGAGAACCAACCATTGGCGCACCAAAAGCCGTTCTGTATTCATTACCAAAGATATTAGAACCACCCACTTTGATACGAACCGAAGTGGCAGGAATATCATAAGTAAATTGTAAGCTAGTTACATTGATAGTCGGGATTTCTCCAGTTCCGAAAGTAGAACGCCAAGTATAAGTTTCTGACCAACGGTGACTGATTTTGAAACCAATTCCTCTATAAATATTTGGATTACTCAAAGAAGCAGAAAAGCGATTAGTTGGTACATTAAAACCAGGTGTTTCACTTTCTAAAACGCCTTCTCCAAGTGTGTAATCTATATAATTATAGTTACCAGATAATCTAAAGTCTAGGTCTAACAACAATTCAAAACTAACACCAATACCTTGAGAAGTTACATCTCCAGACGCATTTGTATATAATTGAAATGCAGAAAAACGATTAGTCGCTAAATCAGCAACACCAGATAAATCTGCTGTACTTCCTGTCAAAGGATGAACAACCGTTGTATTACTAATAAAATCACTGTAAATACTACGGAAGTAGGATAAATCTAAGAAGAAACGCTTATTGAATACACCGCGGTAACCAACTTCAAAAGTAGTAACTTGCTCTGGCAAAATTGAAGAAACCGTTGCAGGAACTAGATCCGCAGGATTACCCGAATCGACGAATTTTTGAACAGAAGCGGCTGTATAAGAATCGCCATAAACATCTGCTCCAGATACTGTTGCAGTTGCGTTAGTTGAGTCATTTACAGCATAAGGAATATCTACGGAGTAGTTGTCGATATTATCCTGCGCACCACCTAATAGTTTCAAAACACCAATATCTAAACCAATATATTGAGCTTGATTTTCTGGGTTTCTAAAACCTGTTTGATAAGTGAAACGAAAGTTATGCTCTTTTTTTCTACCACCCGAATATACAATAGATGCACGAGGCGTAAATCGACCTTCAAAATTCGAGTTTTTATCATATCGAATAGAAGCTAAAACATTCAATCTATTATCCTTCAAAAGTGCTTTGGAAGCTTGAGCATACGCACCAAATTGAGAGATGTTAATCGGTGCTTCTGCGTCATTGAATAGGTTTCCTTCTGAGTTCAATTGATATTGTCTGTAATTTCCTCCAACTACAAAATCAACAACATCTCCTAACATACTAGTAAAATCATATAAACCTTCTACATGATATAAACGGCTTTTATCAATAATCTGAGAACCCGTTTTTAGGTCTGCCAAAGTAGAAATACTATCAAACATTTCTTGAAATGCTTCTGTACCTGGAATCAATCTATCGCGGTCAGCGAATGCTCTAGCTGCTGAATGATCGCCAGCAATATTGGGGTCAACAGCACCTAAGTAAGCACCCAAATATTCCGTAAACCAATCTTCATCAGATTTCCATGCACGGTTGATATTCCATGATAAAAACCTCATATCATAAGAATTACCAGCATCTTCGACAGAAGTATAAGCTCGCAATGTAAAATTAGAGCCAACAGCCTCTAACTTGAATTGGTTCATTGTCAAATCCTTGTAAACGTAGCGGTTAGTCGCTTGAAATTGAGAATTACCGTAACCCAAACGATATTGAGCTGATAGTTCAATATCATCCGTCAAACGATAGTGAAGTGAAGCGTCAAACTTGAAACTCTCCGCTAAATAATCGGTTAAATCTTTTTCTTCGTAGCCTGTTCTCGCAATTCTGAAAGTATCTATTTCGCCTTCAGGAGTAGGAATATTAAAAGTACTTACGATTTCGTCACCATATATATTAACTCCATCATAAGCAGGATTAATACCTCGCCCTTTTTCTGGGTTGATGATTGTTTCTAAATCTGAGTCTGAATAATCTCTTGCTTGCCAATCTGCACCTCTTAGGTATGAAAAATTCATTTTTATAGCAAAATTGTCATTGATTGGCTCTGCATAACGGAACGCCATTTCTATTAATGGATTTGTACCAGCATCAGATTGAGTTGTTAAACTATTTTTCATCATCGCACTCAAACCAGTATAGTCGAATGGATTTTTGGAATTCATAAATACAATTCCGTTGAAGGCACTTGGCCCATATAATGCCGAAGATGCTCCCGAAACAACCTCAATTTCTGAAACATCCAAAGGAGAAACACCGATTAAGTTACCAATAGAAAAGTTCAAACCAGGAGGTGCATTATCAACACCATCTACCATTTGTGCCATTCTCGGATTACCAATTGAAGCAAAACCACGAGTGTTTAAAGATTGAAAAACTAAACTAGAAGTCGTCATTTGAACGTCTTTTAGGTTAGATAAACCTTCATAAAAATCACTTGAAGTACTTGTTCTAATATCTCCGATGTCATTTTTTTGAACAGTTACAGCAGAAGTCAAAATACTTTCTTCCTTTCGAGAAGCTTGCTTAACAAAAGGAACAGTAAATTCCATTTTGGTACGCAATGATACTTTTAGTTCTTGATAATCTTCCGTAATATCATATTCTCGTAGTTCGTAGCCTACTGCGGAAAATATCAATGTAAAAGGAGGTGCTAAGTTGATACCAAAGTCAAAAAGCCCTTCTAAGTTGGTAGAACTACCAATTACACGACCTTTTACTATAATAGTCGCGCCAATAATCGGCTCGCCTGTAATCGCATCTTTTACGCTACCGCTTACACGAGTACTTGATTGAGCGTAGGTATTCATACTACATAATATAAAAGCAGAAAGTAGTATGAGGGTTAAGGTTAATTTTTTTGCCATAGTCATTAATTAATTTAATAGTCCTAATATTTTTAATAAAATATTATTAAATATACGAGTTTGCTTTTGTGAAAATTTTAAAGATGAAGAATTTTAACTTTTATAGAAATTAAAATTACAGATTATACATCTTTAAAACAGTGTTTTACAAATATAGATTATTTTTAATATAATTTATATTGATTTAGGTTTCAAATATAAGTTTTTTTAAAACAAATATAAATTTTAATAAATTTTGATAAATTTCAATATATCTTCTGACAAAAGACTGACGAAGTTATTGGATGTAAAGAGTATTTGATTATAGTTCTTTTTGGAAAAAAGAGGTTCTTTTAAAAAATAAAAAACCGCTTCTGTAAGATTTTTAAATCTCACAAAAGCGGTTTTTTAACTGTTTAAAAGTGATAATTATTTTAGGTTTGCACCTTAATCATCAAATATTCAGTTATTCAATCACAACCAATTGACCATTCCAAATGGTATTTTCGGTCTGGATAGAGTAGAAGTAAACACCAGAACTCAATCCTTGTAATTGGATTTCGCTCACACTTTCATTTAAAATAAAATCCTTAGCCAACTTTCCGCTTGCGCCGTAAATGCGTAAACGTGCGTTATTAATATCGCCTAAATCAATATTCAAAATGCTATTTGTAGTAACTGGATTTGGGAATAATTTCAATGAATTTTGTTCCCTTTTATTTTCAATAAAAACAGCTTTTGTTTCTGAATACTCAAAGCTGTTATCAAGGTCAATTATTTTCAAACGATAATAATTGTAACCATTTAGTGGTTGATTATCGAAAATTTCGTAACTCAAACTAGTATTAGACTGTACGGTATTAATTCTCTCAAAGTCGCGACCATCAGCAGAACGTTCTATTTCGTAATGACTAAAATCTATTTCTGTGGCAGTTTTCCATGTTAATGCTACTTTTTGATTACCTGTCCCGAGACCTCGGTGGTCAATATTTTTTGCATCAAAAAATAATAATTCAACAGGTAAAGAAGTGTTTGCCATTAAATGTAGTTGACTGAAACCAGTTAAATTACAACCTGTATTGAAGGTAAAATAGTTATTTGCGCCTTGAACTACAGAGTCTGCATTACACAATTGAAGCCATTCTTTTTTGTGTTCGTTATCGTCTCTTTTAAAAAATGTAACATTACTTGCATTATTAAAATCTTGCGGAATGCTTCCATTTCGAGGCGAGAGCTTCAAATGATCCAAAGCCGAAAAACTCTGATTTCCACCATAATTATTGACAATCCAATAATAACCTAAATGCTGATTTGTATTTGGTAATGAATCCGTTGGAGAATAATGAATGCGAGAGACGACAAGCTCTCCATTAGGGTGTGTTCCTGCATTTGGAAAGGTCATTTGCACACCAGCATTTCCAAAATTATGCTTGCCATTTCCACCAATTACTATTTTTTGACTTGTTCCACCACCGACAGGAGCAGTAGAAGGAACGAGGGTTGTATTACCTGAAAATGTTGCATGATGTTGATTACCAGACTTGTCGAATACAGTTTCTGTTGTTTCATTAAATTGATAATAGGCCATCAAATCGGTATCTACACCAACTATTTTGTCATGTGTGAGGTGTCGCATTAAACGAATTTCATCTTTAGACAAAGCACGTTTCCAAATGTCGACTTCATCCATCTCACCATCAAAATTTCGGTCTGACCAACTCTGATAACTTCCAATTCTCATTACATTCAAAGCCACTGCGGAAAATGATGTATTATGAGTTGCCGATTTTCCATTCAAATAAACAGTTAAACTTGTTGGCGTTACAACCATGGCAACGTGCGACCATTCATCAACTGGAACTTCTAAGTTAGAATCCCACCAATACGCACCTCCTGGCCAATGATAACCTAATGTATTGTTCCCTTCTCTAACGTTAAGTCCAGCTTTTGTTCCATCATTCATCAAAATAGAAGCATAATTATCTTGAATACCATTCGGCTTTATCCAAGCCGACACTGTAAAGTTTGTAACAGTCTCATTCATATTTGGCATGACAACATGATTGTCTCCCGAAGCTTCTGTATTTAAAGCGGTCATCGGAAAAGTATCAGCTTGACAATAATTTCTTGCGTCTGTTTCTGTAAAACTTGCGCCACCGTCTGTAATGAAAATTTGAGTCGCGCCATTAATATTATTAGAAGCCCCAAATCGTAATACATTGCCATTTTTGGTTTTTGCAGTACTTTTGGCTTGCCAATCAAAAGCGCCAGAATGTTCGTCTCTTAAATGTAAGATTGCATCCGAAGTTTGGCTCAAATTGGTAGTGAAATTCGCATCAACTGCTGTCAATTCAATACTATCCAAAGCGGATAAAACGGTTGTTTCGTCGTAATGATTAATTACCCAGTAGTTACCTGTATTGGCATTTCCATTTGCAGGTAAGAAAGGTGTTTGTTCGATACGAGTAATGTATATTTCGCCATCAGCATCGGTACAATCCGAAACCAATAATTTTGCTCCAGCAGCTGTGAAGTCATACTCACCACCATTATTCAGTGTCATTTTTTGAACCGTTCCATTACCAACAGGGGCAGAAGACGCTGCTAAAGCTGCGCCACCATTTATAGTTGCGTGAACAACACCTTTTTTATTTAAAACTTGACTATTATAAACATTATTAAATTGGAAATATCCAATCAGATTAGCGTCAGCATTAAGTATTGCATCTGTTTTGGTTCGGTGACGCAATGCACGAATTTCTTCTTGTGATAGAGAACGAGTCCAGAGGGTCACTTCATCAATATGACCTTTAAAATTTGGGTTATTATAAAAACCTTCTCCGATATACCAATTCGCTACGTCAACCGCAGGAACTGCACCGACTGCTTTGACATATCTGTCATCATTCAAATACAAAACAATACTATCCGATTTTACGGTCATTGCTACATAAGACCATGTATCTGTTGGAATTGTCATTCCGCTATTGCTTCCCCAGCCACCGCCGTAATTAGCCCAACGATACCATAATTTATTACCATTATAATCATAAACTAAACCGATGCTTTTATCAGAAGCTGCATCCCAAGCACTATTGGTCACGATTCCTGCAAACCCATTTTGTGAACCATTAGGTTTTATCCAAGCCGAAATAGTAAATTCTGTAATTCCTTGATTATCAAAATTAGCAACAGCATAATCACCGCTTGAAGTCAATTCTAAAGCATTTCCTGCTATTGCATCAGAGGCACACAAATCTTTCACTTTTACCATATCGGTAATCGTTTTGGAGTCGCTTGCACCATTTCCATCCGTAACTTGAAGTGTTACGGTATAATTTCCATTATTACCAAAAACAACTTTCGGATTGCGTGCGGTTGTAGAACTTACATAAAGTGGAGTTGGTGAAAATGTCCATTGCCAGCTTGCTCCAGTATGTTTAATCATCGAATAACAATCAAATTGAATGGTATCTTTTCCACAAAAAATACTGTCAGAATAAGTAATTGGTTGAGCAATTGGCGTAAAATCTTGGTCAGCTAGAGGCGTTTCCCAAATTCCTCGCCCGCCTGTTGCTAATCGCAATTTTCCATCACGATAAAACGGTCTTGCCTGTAATGGCTTAATATCTAATGATAAACCGCTATCAAATTGAATCCAATCAGAGGTGTTCACATCATAGTAATAAATTGTATTTCGACCGATAATATAAACAAGGTCATTCGTTCCACCTTGATAATAAATATCTACATAGTGTTCGTCATTAATGGTCGTCGTACTCATGTTTGTCCATGATGTTCCGCCATTTGTTGTTTTAAAAACATCGTTTCCATTACCGCCATCATTACAAACAACCCAAAGTTCGTTTTGGTCACTTGGATTAATCGCGATTTCTAATTTATTGCGATTATCAGTTGGAACTGCGGTACAAATTGTCCACGTATTTCCACCATCAGTAGTCCGATAAATATCTCTTGCAATAGTTCCATCTGGCTTAAAAACGGTATAAAAAACATCAGAATTACTCCGACTTTGTACCATTTCATAGACCATTCCGTCCGTTCCAAAGTCATGTAAAGCCGTGAAACTTGCTCCATTATTGGTTGATTTCCAAAATTTACTATCCTTGCCAATATACATCCATTTGGCATAGCGATTATCAAAAATCAAATTACTAGATTGACCTTCGAGATAATGCTCATTTGGCTTCAATGCCAATGACGGATAAGAAGCCGAACTACCTCCAAAAGTTTCGGGAACGCCACGAACTCCTGTTCCACTTCCATAACCATTATATACCAATTTGTCTATCGGATGCACATAACCCGTTGCTTCTTCTACACCATTAATATGATGATAATCTCCAACCGTGTAAGCTTGATAATAAACGGAGTTTCCATTATGGTACTTTCCTCCATACAAGATGTCATAATTCCAACCCGAACCAAAACCCCAAAGATTAGAACCAATGATTCCACGTTTGCGGCTTTCACGAGTTGCTGAAGAGGCATAATCGTCTGGCGAATAATCGATTCCACCATCCGAAGCAACCCAAACTTGATTGCTTAGCTTCTCCATATCTTGAATATCAGCGTGTCCGTAATGAGTTAATGCGAAGCTTTGAGCAGAATCTGTACTCATTGATAGGCGAACCGTTCCAACTAAAACTTGCCCTGGGTCAATGTCTGAAACGATTAAATCAAAATTGTAAAAGCCTTGTTGATAGCCATCATTGTAGCCCGAAACTTGCCACGGATTGACATTTACAGCTTGATATGGACCTCCATCTTGACCTTGTGGATTTGTCCAATTGTCACCTTTATCAAAACTACGATAAACGCCAGTCCAACCATTATCACCAGATTTTCCGTTGTCAATAAGACCAACATAAACAATATTAGGATCAGCAGCCGAAATACCGATTTTTCCACCATTAACACTGGCATTTGAAATATCACTTGGCGAATACCAACCATTATCTTTTAATGCCCAAGTTGCACCACCGTCGTCAGAACGAAAAAATTCTGTTCGTACGGCAGTAGGATTTTTCTTTAATAAATAAACCGTATCAGGATTTGAAGTATGGAAAGTCACATCATAACAAGCATCAGTGTAAACTTGTGTCCAATTCGCTCCGCCATCATAAGTGCGATGAAAACCTGCGGAACTTGCGACATAAATGGTATCTGGATGTGTTGGATGAAATTTGATTTCATAAGCTGTTTTCTTCCATCCGACGTATAAAATACTAGCCCAAGTTATGCCACCATCGGTTGATTGATAAACATCATTATTTCCTCGAACCAAGATGTTATTGGTATCTATCGGATGCATTTGAATCGCAGTATGTCCACCCGAAAGCTCATAATTCCACCCGATGTGATGCCAATTTAGACCTCTATCAGAAGATTTGAAAACGCCACCATCTTCTGTTCCTGCGACCAAAACATCTGGATATAATTCAGATTGATCCATTGAATATACATTGGCTTGAATGCTTTTTGGTGTAGTTGTTCCGTGTTGATAGGTTTCAAAAGGCCCTATATTTGTCCAGTTTCCTGCTCGTGCGGCAGCCGTTCGTTTGAGCTTAACTTGACGAATTTTAGCATTGAATTGTTCTCTTGTTGGCAAAACAATATTACCTTGTACATCTACGAATTTGTCAATATTTCGTCGCCAATATGTGTAATTCTGTGTATGTGTCGTTTTTTTGAAGGTCTTTTTTTTATAAAAAAACTTATATAATTCGTCGATTTCATAAACATTGGGATTGGACGAATACATCTTTTTTGCCCAAAGTGGCGTTGCCTTTGTGATTTCGGGAATCGTCTTTAGATAATCTTCGGGATTGTATTGACTTTGTGCCGTAAGCGTAATAGAAATAAAAGCACAAAGTAAAAATGCAAATAGTTTGTTCATCGTTTGATTGATAATTTTTTAAAAAAAACATCTATTCTACAAGTTGTTTTCACCATAAGCGAAAAACTGAATTATACCAGTAGAATTTTATGAGTGTGTTAGAAATATTTTTTTTAAAATAAGCAACCACAGTAGTTTTAAAGGACTTGCAAAATTTCAGTTTTAAATTTTAAAATTTTAATTTATGATACTTACATCAAGCCTACAAATTGAAAAAAACATTAAGATTTTTAACAAAAAGATAAAGTATTAGTGGTTTATTTGGCATATCGTTGCCTAATCAGCCTATTTTGTAGTTTGTAATGCCTTATTTTTTTACAATCTTAATAATAACCTTTTCGTTATTTTCTTTATTCAGTAATTGTAAAAAATACAAACCGCTTGGTAAAAATGCCAAATCATAAGTTATATTTTGTTGATTATTTACATCATAAATTGCAACAACCTTTCCAATAGAATTAATAATTTTTAGATTCAAATCAAGCGATTCTTTATCAATAGATATTTCTAAATTAGAAAGAACTGGATTCGGAAATACTTTAATTAATGATTGAAAATTGACTTGTTCAACACTAACTGTATTAATGGTTATGGTTTGAATAATGGTATCTTTTTTTGAGCAATATTCTACAATCAATGAAACGGAATAGGTTTGATTAGCAGCGTAAGTGTGAGACGGATTTTCATCATTTGAGGTATTGCCATCTCCGAAATCCCATGAATAAGCAACAGGTGATAAACTTTGCGAAAGGTTAGTGAATTGAACGGAATCACCAACTATATTATAGGAATAATCGGCTATTACATTGTCGATATTTACATTCCAATCAGAATAAGAATGGAAAACAGTGCTATCCGCCACTTGCTGAAAATAAGCTGCCAATGGATTGGATAAAGAACCTGCAAATGATAAACCAACTGGACTTTCATTCCATAGGATTGAATGAAAAACAGATGCGGCTAGGTAACTTCCGTTATAATTAGGATGACTGTTATCTCCTGAGTGTAAAACAATAGTTGTATCTTCTATTACATTTTTCCATGCAATGCCTACTGGCGCAACATAAGCTCCAATACTATTGGCTATTCCTGTATAAGCACTTTCTAATGAATCTTGCATATGTGAAAAATCAGCAAATGCTGGACTGCAATTAACTCCACCTTGGTCGCATTGTTGCCCTCCAAATCTTCTACCCCATGTCATGTACATCACAACTTTCGCACAAGGATTGTATTTTTTAATTGTATCATTAAGTGCCTCAACTGCTGGATACATAGAGTTATATCGATGATAATCTATAGTTGGGATTTGGCTTTGTTCTTGCAAAATGACAAAATCCCAATTCCCTTGCATTATTTTATTTAGCGATGTTGAGTTGGTGGAATGTCCTTCGAGCGTGTATCCTCCTGGCGTGTTGTTATCAATAATTAATGTTTTGTTGGCTGCTGTGGCAAGGCTTTGAGTAAGCTGTGGTAAGCTGTTTACATAAGTATAACTGTTGCCTAAATACAATGCCCTTAATGTATCACTTTGGCTAAAAGCACTAAGTGAAATGAATAAGAGTAATAAGTTAACTGATAGTATTTTAACCATTGTCTTCATTATAATTGTTTCAAGATTTGAAATATATTCTGAATGTCAAAGATAATGAATGGTTTTGTTCTTGAGATGCAGATTGCAATAAACGCTCCAAAATTAGAGCATTTAGGGAGTAGGAAAAAAATAACCTACCAGTCGAACTTATTATTTTTCATT
>CAKZLT010000074.1 GCA_937127195.1 uncultured Saprospiraceae bacterium | reverse complement strand
ACCTCTCAAAAAATACTATAAATTCCTTGATGAAGAAACGAACCTTAATATGAAATTTATAGATTACACAGATATTCAAACAACGAAAACTAAAGTTCTATCACATATCGCATCTTTAAGTCTCAAAAAAATAAATCACTTAGAAACATTCCAACAAATCGAAAATTGGATAAGTCAGAACCAATAAAGGCTAAACTACTTCCGCCACCACAAAAGAACTTCCACCAATAAAAATCAAATCTTTCATTGCTGCGGCAGCTTTAGCTGTATTCAAAGCAATGGTTACACTTTTATAGCTTTCGCCTTTGAAGCCTTTTTGAATTGCTTTTTCTTTTAAAAGAAGCTCCGATAATCCGCGCGGCACGTTGGGTTTTGTAAAATAATACATGGCTTCTTTGGGCAACAAGGAAAGCATTTTATCTAAATCTTTGTCATTTACCACTCCCAAAACGATGTGTAACGCCTCATGAGGAATACTTTTTAATTGGTCAACTATATTCTGAATACCTGCTTCATTATGACCGCTATCCGTTAATATCAAAGGTTTTTCGTTCAAAATATCCCATCTTCCAATCATATTGGTCAATGATTTGACCTGTTTGAGTCCTTTCCTAATCGTCGTTTCAGATATATTATAATGGGTGGTTTCGTTGAGTTTTTGAATACTTGCCAAGGTGGTTAGCACATTCTTAGATTGATAATTCCCGAAAATTTGTACCGCCAATTTTTCAAAAATCAACTCATTTTTTTTATTAAAAATATCGAAAACGGTGCTTTTAAAACTCTCTGATGTTTTTTTAATATTAAAAATATCATTAGCAAATGTGATTGATGCCGTTTCTTTTGCTGCTTTTTTAATAAAAACAGGCATTGTTTCAGAATGCTTTTCACCAATAACTACGGGCGTATTCTTTTTAATAATACCTGATTTTACGGTAGAAATAGCCGTTAAAGTATTTCCCAAAACACCAACATGGTCAAAACTCACATTTGTAATCACAGACAAAATCGGTTCAATAATATTGGTAGAATCGGTCTCGCCTCCTAGTCCCGTTTCGATGACTGCAATATCCACTTTTTCATTTCTAAAGTAATCAAACGCCATCGCAACAGTCACCTCAAAATACGAAGGTTGAATATTTTCAACAGCAGTTTGATGATTTTGAATGAAGTCAATCACCGCATTTTCACTAATATAATTACCATTTATTTTGATACGCTCTCTAAAATCTCGATAATGCGGAGAAGTGTATAAACCAACTTTCAAACCATGTTCTTGTAATATAGCAGCGATGAGGTGAGCCGTTGAGCCTTTACCATTTGTACCTGCAATATGAATTGTTGGATACGCTAAATGTGGTTTTTGAAGGTATTCCGATAAGGCAATAATATTTGTTAATCCTTCTTTGAGCGCCTTTGAGCCTACTTTTTGAAACATTGGCAATCGACTGTATAGATATTGAATGGCTTGTTGGTATGTCATTTTTTTATAATAATACATTTAGTACACTGTTTCAAAAGCCACCGTAGCGCGACGAACTTCGTCGCCCGACTATTAAAAGCGGCTTTTGTTAGTGTGGCGACGAGGCTCGTCGCGCTACTCTAAAATAAATGCAATAATAGGAACTTTTATTATAAAAATAAGGTTACTAACTATGATATAATTATATCATTTCCAACCATATAAATCTCTAAATCGTATCATGGAGCATTTTTTCATTTCAAATTCTTATTTTTGCTTTTGATAAAGCATCGTAGTAGTTATAAAGTATATCTTTTTTGAAAAATACCGTAAAAAATCAAAATATTTCAATTAAATGAATATTGATGGTTACTAGCTTCTAGTCACTAGTTTCTAGTAACCAATAATCACGGGATTTTTCAAAAAAAAAAAAAAATTTCTATACTTTATACAATCCGTTTATCATTTTTAATAAAAAAACTAGAATACTACTTATTGTATTTACAATAAAAAGGTATTTCTATTAAGAATCGGAAAATGCGACCATTCTTCGGGTTGCGAGAAACGAGATTAGACGTGAATTTTTACGCTAATTGCTATAATATCTCGCTTCTCGCAGCCTGCCTTTGTCGGCAGACAGACCCAAAGGGCGGTCTCGTTTCTCGTTTCCAAATAAAATCGTTCATTCCTGTATGGGTAAGAGAGGAAGAAAAAAAGAAAGAGATTTTCAGACAGATAACACTTGGAATATTGGCGAAAAGCAGAAAAAAGGGCTAAAACAACGCACTGAACACGCTGCTTTGGTCGCTATTATTCAACAAAATCAGTCCGAAGAAGAAGTAACTGAATACTTAGATGAATTGCAATTTTTGGCAGAAACGGCAGGCGCTGTTACAGTCAAAAGAGTTGTTCAAAAATTGGCGCATCCCAATCAACAGACTTTTATTGGGACGGGTAAACTAGCCGAATTAGCAGCATTCGTAGAAGAAGAACAGTTGGATTTAGTCATTTTTGATGATGATTTGTCTGGAAAACAAACCAATAATATCGAAGAAGCACTCAAGTGTAAAATATTGGATAGAAGTTCTTTGATATTGGATATTTTTGCGAGTAGAGCCCGAACGGCACAATCCAAAACACAGGTCGAACTGGCTCAAATGCAATACTTATTACCGCGATTGCGTGGACTTTGGACACACTTAGAGCGTCAACGAGGTGGTATCGGTATGCGTGGACCGGGTGAAAAAGAGATTGAAACAGATAGACGTATCATACGTGATAAAATCAGTCAACTCAAAAAAGAGCTCGAAAAAATTGACAAACAAAGTCAAACACAACGTAAAAATCGCGGAGAAATGATTCGTGTTGCATTAGTTGGTTATACCAATGTGGGTAAATCGACAATGATGAACACATTAAGTAAATCGGCGGTATTTGCAGAAAATAAATTATTTGCAACTTTGGATACTACGGTTAGAAAGGTCGTTTTGGAACGAATGCCATTTCTATTATCTGATACGGTTGGTTTTATTAGAAAATTACCGCATCACTTGGTCGAGAGTTTCAAATCAACATTGGACGAAACACGCGAAAGTGACATTTTATTACACGTCGTCGATATAGCTCATCCTAATTATGAAGACCATATTTCTACGGTAACTTCGACTTTACGAGAGTTGAAAGTGGATGACAAACCAACGATGATTGTTTTCAATAAAATGGATTTGTATCGTGAAAGATATTTTGATGATTTTATTGATGATGAAACAAAAAAAGAAATCGAAGAAGAGCTTAAAACCTCTATTATCAAAAAATACGGTAAGAATTGTATGTTCGTTTCCGCGATTTCTAACGAAAATATGAGCGAGTTTCGTAACGAATTGAAAAAACAAGTAGAAGCTCAATACGAAATTAGATACCCATATCAAATTAAGTTTTGGTAGAAAAAAGTAACTGGCTGGCTGGTTACTTGTTACCAGGCTTTTGTTAGTAGCCATTTTTTTATGAAAGCCGTATTGATTAAAAACAGTCAATACGGTTTCTTTATGCAATACCAATCTAAATAATACTAAATAAATAAAAATGTATCAAGCATTAGTTACATCATTAACCAGAATTATAGAAGAGGCTTCCGAGGAGGTTTTGACGGTTTATAATGATGCGGAAGGAATTGAAGTAGATTATAAAGGTGATGATTCTCCTTTAACTTTGGCTGACCAACGCGCAAATGACGTTATCGTCAGAGGTTTACAAACTTTGGATTTTAGCTTTCCAGTTATATCAGAAGAGAACAAGCAGGTCACTTATGAAAACCGCAAAGATTACAAATATTATTGGTTGGTTGACCCGTTGGATGGAACGAAGGAGTTCATCAAAAGAAATGGAGAATTTACCGTAAACATTGCTTTGATAAAAGGTAATCAACCTGTTTTTGGAATGGTTTCCGTTCCTGTTCAAAACAAAATTTATTGGGCTATACAAGGTCAAGGCGCATTTTTATTAGAAAATGGCGTGACTAAAAAACTGCAAGCCAATACTTTTTCTATCAAAGATAAAGGCTTACGAGTGGTCACTTCACGTTCTCATTTGAATGAAGAAACAAAGACTTATGTCGCTCAATTGAACGAACCTACGTTTGTGCCAATGGGTAGTTCTTTGAAGTTTTTGATATTGGCAGAAGGCAAGGCGGATGTCTATCCGAGATTTGGTCCTTGCATGGAATGGGACACTGGTGCAGCACAAATCATTGTTGAGGAAGCTGGCGGAAAGGTCGTTTTGACTGATAATTTGAATCAGCCAATCGTTTATAATAAAGAGAATTTGTTGAATCCTCATTTTATTGCATTTGGAAGGATAAAGTAGTTTTATCAATTATTGGGAGTTAAGCATCGGACGCCTGCGAGGCGTCCGATGCTTTCGTATTTATAAATGGTAATTTTTCAACAAAAAATAGGCTACCGCTAAAAGTTCACACTAATAGCGGTAGCCTATTCTATCATTAATTCATACTATCATTCTCTCATCAAAAAAACTACTCATCCAGTTTTCTAGCCTGTTCAGCCCACTTGTCACGCTTGATTCTACCAGGGAAGAATTGAATAGCATCCGTTACTTTTTCAATAATATCTTCATCAAAAGCACCGATTTGTTCGTAAGTATAAAGACCTAGATTATTCAGTTTAGTCTCAATAAACGAACCGATACCATTAACCAATTTCAAATCATCTTTTTCGTCTGCCGTAGCATACGGAATAGTTTGACCAATCAAATCAGTTACAGCTTTTCTGGCTGCCATAATAGCGTGATTTTCATTAACTACACCAGTTGACTTTCCACTTGAACCGATATTTTTCATTTGGTTCAACTTATGTGTAACCGTAGTTAAATCATTTGCCAAACGCATATTTTCATCACGAACGCCTGATAATTGGCTATTTAATATGGCTAGTTGATTTTGGTAATCGCTACCAAGTTCATTAGCATCTTCTTCCGCCTGAAATTTTGAAGTTTCTACTTCGGTCATTTTTGCCTTCAAATCTTCCAATTGCTCTAACAATTGCATATTTTCATCACGAACACCCGACAACTGAGTATTTAGAATAGTTAATTGATTACTATGGTCAGCAGTTTGTTCATTAGCTTCCTCTTCCGCTTCAAACTTCGACGTTTCGATTGCCGTCATTTCTGCTTTTAAATCTTCTAATTGTTGCTGCAATTGCATATTTTCATCACGAACACCCGATAATTGAGTGTTGGCAACCGTCATTCGATTTTGATAATCTGCATCAATTTCGTTAGCTTCTTCTTCCGCTTCAAATTTCGACGTTTCCACTGCCGTCATTTCTGCTTTTAAATCTTCTAATTGTTGCTGCAATTGCATATTCTCATCGCGAACACCCGACAACTGAGTATTTAGAACAGCTAATTGATTATTATGCTCTTCCGTTTGTTCGTCAGAATCTTCTTCCGCTTCAAATTTCGACGTTTCCACTGCCGTCATTTCTGCCCTCAATTTATCTAACTCTTGTTGCAATTGCATATTTTCATCGCGAACACCCGACAACTGAGTATTCAAAACAGCCAATTGATTATTATGCTCTTCCGTTTGTTCGTCAGAATCCTCTTCCGCTTCAAATTTCGACGTTTCTACTGCCGTCATTTCTGCTCTCAAATCGGCAACCAATTGTTGTAGTTGCATATTTTCATCACGAACGTTTGACAATTGCGAATTGACGATAGAGATTTGATTTTGATAATCTGCATCAATTTCTGTTGCATCTTCTTCTGCTTGAAACTTCGACGTTTCCGTTTCCGAAAGTTGCGTTTTCAATTCATCTGCTTCGATTTGAAGTTTCATATTTTCATCTCGAACCGTAGATAATTGTTGATTCATTACAGTCAATTGATTTTGATGCTCTGAACCTAATTCATCTACATCCTCCTCAACTGCAAATTTATCTGTTTCCAAATTAGAAATTTGAGCTTTCAAGTCTTCCATCAACTCAATTAAGCGATTATTTTCAGCCTGTGCCGTTTCGACCTTTTGGCTTTCAAATCCTAATATTTCTTTATGGTCATCTTTCATTTCGTTCAACTCCTTCAAGAATTGAACTTGCTCTTCTTTACGTTCTGCTTCCAGTTTAACTAAAGCCAATTTTAATGACTCTAACTCTTTATTATTTTCAACAGTCGTATTCTCATTAGAAGATTTAGAAGCCTCAACCGTCAATTGCAATGCTTCAATTTGAGTAGTTAGCTCGTGTTTTTCTTTTTCTAAATTTGCTATTCGTGCTTCAAATTCTGCTGTTGCAGACTCTGTTGAACGCGTTTCAGACATAATAATAGCAACTTTCTGAGAATATTCTTCTTCAATTTGGTATTTCTCCTGCTCTAGTTTTGACACTTTTGATTTGAATCCATTCAATTCTCCTGCAATGCTAATTTTTTCATCTTCAATACTTTTAAGGTTAGTATTTGCTGCTGAAAGTGCTTCTTCCAATGCCTTTAATTGGTCATCATAGCTGTCAGTTCCTGCCGCACTTGTAAGATTGTCTTGCATATCTTCAACCTGATCCAGTTGGCTTTGTAGCTTTTCAATACGAATAATATATTGATTTTGCTTCAATAACATATCACGGAAACCAATTTTTTGGCGTTCAAATTTGGCTTGAACATCAGCCATTCCGTCAATTTCTTGTTTAAGTGCTGCATTTTGAGCCAATGCCTTTTTGAGTTCTCTATTTTTAGCCTTCAATGATTCTGACTCATCACCTTGATTCGTTACAGTCAATGCTTTTTGCAATTCTGCTACCTGCGCTTGTAACGTTTTATTTTCCTTCCCTAAATTAGTAGCTAATGATTCATTTTTAGCCCTTAAATCAGCAATAGTTTCTTCTAAAATTTTGACTTCACCAGCGTCAATTGCGTTTTCACCAGAATTATTTTCTAATATCTCGTTTTTATCTCTCAACTTAGAAAGCTGAAAATTCAACGCTCTAATTGCAGTTTCATATTGCTGGTTTCTAGCTTGTGATGCATCATTCACTTTAGCTTCTAACACTTCAATTTTTGCTTTTAACTCATCAACTTCACCAGTATCAACTGCATTTGAAGCCATTATTAAGTTCTCTTTAGCATCTTTTCTTAGCGTTATAATTTGTTGATTAAGGTTTTCAATCTCTTTCTCTCGTGCTTCAACAACTTCCAACATTTGACTATTATCATTACCTAAAGATTTTTTCAAATCCGATAATTGAGTCGTGTAATTGGTGTTTTCCTGTTGCCTAACCCTAACCAATTCCGCTATTTTGGCTTCCAATTCTGCTACCGAAGCGGTTAATGCATCAATGTCATTATCCTTTGTTTCCAACTCTGATGACATTCTTTTAGCCTTCAAACTAGCCGATTGATAGCTTCCGTTCAATATCTTAAACTCACTAGATAATCTATCGACTTCTTGTTTGAGTAAGTTTTCCGAGTTTTCTAGGCGATTGATTTTTGAACTTAGATTATTTTTCTCTAAAGTTAATTTCTTTGAAAAAGTCTTCGTCTCAATTAATTCTAAGTTAAGTCGCTTCATATCCGCTCCTTTCAATCCTGAATCCTTTTCGACATTGTCCAATTGAGATTTTAGTGCGAAACGCTCGCTTTCTACTTCCTTCAATTTTTTGTTTGCTCGTCGAACGCCTGCATTTCTCAAAAGCCAGCCAAAAATTATCCCCAAAAGGAATAAAACAGCTATATAAACTATTACAGTCAAGCTTTCTTCACTAAAAATCTGGTTAAATAACTCCATGAGTTTGGAATAAATAATTTAAGTTGTTTTCTTTTTTATAAAAAATCTAACAACTATTTATGGTAAATAAATTTTTTCTCTTGTTTGAATTAAAAGCTTCAAAGCCTTTATTTTCCTATTTTTTTATATAAAAGCTTCTTTTAATAATCGCTTTTACACGTTTTAAAAGATAAAAAGAAATAAAACGTTTTATTCAATTTGAATATTAACTCGTCGATTTTTCTCTTTTCCCGTCTCTGTCTTATTATCAGCAATAGGTTCTTTTTGCCCTTTTGATGTTGTTTTTATTTTACTTGTAGGAATATCAACGTTTTCGATTATCCACTTTTTAGCCGATTTAGCACGTTTTTTTCCTAGTTTTAGGTTGTGTGAGGGAGAACCTGTATTATCTGTATGTCCAATAATTGTAATTCCTTTCTTGTTATTTTGAGGTAATTCAAGGTAAGTTTTCACCGAATCCATATATACTTCAAAAGCACTATTAGGAAAAAACTCATCTGAATTAGTTGCAAATGTAATCTCCGAAAAAGTCATATTTGTAAATGTATATTGCGGCTTTACTTCACTATTATATTCATCTGGTCGGGAGTTGATTTTAGCCGAAAAACTCAACGGATTACTCAGCGCATTATCATCGACTTGACTATCAAAACGAATGCGACTTTCACTCAACCCTTTATTAGTAAACCAAGTTCGAACCGCAGCAGCCCGCGCCAAACCTAAGTTTTCGTAAATACCTGAGGAAGTATCTTCGGTGCTAATATATTTACCTACGATAGTCAAATCCGTCTTTGGATTAGCATTCAAATAAGCAAATACCTTTATCAAAAATTCCTCATTATTTTCGTTTAAAATAGGGGTCACTCCAAATTTATTAAATGCAAATTGGTCATAAAGCCCTTTTCTTAATAACACAACGCTATCATCAACCATAAAAACAAGGGCATTTGTACGCTCAATATCAGTAAGACTTGTTTGATTAGCATCATCACCGCAAAGGTTGAGTATGCGACAAACAACATCTTGTCGAATCCAAATTGCCGCAGCTATAAACAGTAAGAATACTAGAAATGCTCTCATTTATTGTTGTAATTTGTTGTATAGACTTTTATTTAGAGGGAATTGCAATGTAAGTTATAAGTACATTTTTCGTCTTTTGTATTAAAATAATTTGAAATTTGGCTTCCCTTAAAAAAATGTAATATAATTAAAAATGGGCTTTAGGCACAAAAAAAAGGCATTCTTTTTAATGAAAATTCCTATTAAAGAAGGTCTTTTTCTCTTTTTTTTATAAAAAAAACAAAAACCGACTATTCTGCGGTGAGAATAGTCGGTTTTGAAACCTATTTTTAAGGTGAAATTTTGAAACCATACAAAACTACACTCTTTCAAAAGTTTTAATGTTTCGTAGCTCAACGAGCTTCGTTAGCTTTTTAAATTGTAAATAAACTTTTGAAACAGTGTAATAGTCGTCTAAATATAAGGTAAAAGACAAATTCTTTAGCCAACCTTAACTCCTAAACTACCTCAATCGATTATAAGCCGATTTAACTAATTTTTCGTCTTTTGTAATGTTTCTATTTGCCAAAAATGCAAAAATAATAGACAATACAGGCATACCAAAACCTGCATTTGGAGCAACTTCTACACTCGCGCTTCCCATTGTTTGGTATAAGAAAAAACCTGCTAGTGCAGCCAAAACAACATTCAAGAGGATAACTAATTTTCCAATATTTGTTTGTAATTTTCGGTTATTGAATAAGAAAATATTCAAGATTGCCACAACTCCAGCAACTATTGCCAGTATCATTAAGGCAATATTATCATTAATATCAAAATCTCCATCACTGAAAGCCGCAATCGAAGCAGTATCGCCGCTAACATTCACGAATGCAAATACAAAAAGAGCTAAAGCCGCTGCTCCAGCTAAGAATAAATAAATAGACTGAATACGTTGAATCATTGTATTTTTTTCTTTTGTTTTTTATAGAAATAAAATCGCGCAAATTTATAAAAAAACTAAGGCATTTTTAGTTGTGAAAGGTCAAATTCAAAGCCTTTTAGAATATTTTCTCCATTAAGAACTTTATCTAATCCTTCAACTAATTCAATTGATTGATTGAGACGATAAATGTAAGTTTGTTTATTCTGAATATCTATCAACCAGCCTAGTTCGACACCATTTTCAAGCCATTCTAACATTTTGTTTTGTAATGGCTTTAAGCTATCAGAAGGAGAACGAACTTCTACTATGAAGTTAGGAACAACGGGTAAAAAGCGAATTTTAGATTCTTCTGGTACAGTCTGCCAACGTTCATTACTGACCCAACATCCGTCGGGTGAGCGCATCGCACCATTAGGTAACAGAAAGCCCGTAGAAGAACTAAAGGTTAATCCTAATTTGGTTTTTCGTATCCAAAATTCCAATTCATAGATTATATTTTTTTCATAAAAACCTGAACCACCACCTACGGGAGACATAATAATAATGTTTTGATTGCTATCTCGTTCTATTTGCAAATCGCTATTTAACACACAGAATTCATATAACTCTTCATCAGTCATATTATCAGTGTAGTGGTTAATTTTCAAATTTTCTACAATTAGCATTTTTTCTTTTTTTAGTTATTTCACTACGTTTAAAAATAGTTATTTTTTATAAAAAAATCAACCCTTAAGGGAGTAGGCAATAAATAAACTACCACAAAGAACGGCATTGTTTTTTATTTAGACAAGGCAAAAAACGGAGTCCTAGCATCGCTAAGGCGAGTATTT
>CAKZLT010000073.1 GCA_937127195.1 uncultured Saprospiraceae bacterium | reverse complement strand
TAATGAAAAAAAAATCTATTCGTTAGAGATATTAGAAATGAAAAATATTGATTCTTTTTACCTAAAATTTTACTTTTTTAAATAGTTGCTAAACTCTAGTTGCTGTTAGGGCTGTTAATCGAAACAGCGGTAGCAGCAACTAGAATCCTAATCAAATTAAGTAAATAGTATTCTGAATAACCACATAAAATCATAAAAAACAAATACTCGATTCTATATTTTCAAGCCTTTTCAAAAAAGATTAAAAATGAAAAAACTAATCATTCTCAGTCTAATCATTCTCAACATTGGAATAGTTAATTCTTCGCAAGCTCAAATTGAATACCCTGCACCAAGTCCTCCTTCCAAAATGATTCAAACGGTTGGATTAACTGAGATTCAGGTTGAATATAGCAGACCAAGTTTAAAAGGTCGTAAAATGTTTGGCGGATTATTGCCTTATGGTGAATTATGGCGAACGGGTGCGAATGCTTGTACCAAAATCACAGTCAACGATGATGTAGAAATACAAGGAAATGACTTGCCCAAAGGTACTTACGCGCTCTATACCATTCCAAATAGAGATGAATGGACGATTATTTTTCATAAAAATACAACGCATTGGGGAACAGGTGGCAAGAATTATGACTCAAAAGAAGATGCGTTTAGATTTACCGTAAAACCTACCTTTACTTCCGAAAAAGTAGAAACTTTCACTATTGATATTAATAATATTCGTAGTCAAACAGCCAGTATTGATTTGCTTTGGGACAATGCAAAAATCAGTTTTAATATAACTGTTGATACGGATAGTAAGGTGATGGCGGATATCAAAAAGAAGATGAAAGGCATCTCTGGAACGACTTATTATCAAGCTGCTAGATATTATCATGAAGAGAAAAAAGACTTTGACTTAGCATTAGAATGGATTGAAAAAGCGATTGATATTGAAGGAGATAAGTACTGGTTGCTACGCTTAAAGTCTTTAATTTTGGCGGATTTGGGTAAGACGAAAAAAGCCATTAAAGTAGCTAAGAAATCCAAAAAACTGGCGCAAGAAGATGGTAATGAGAATTATGTAAAGTTGAATGAGACTTCTATAAAAGAATGGAAAAAGTAGTGTTCTGGTTGCTGCTGCCGCTATTTGTCGAAGTCTATTTGAAGTGATGACCGATATTAAGACTAATATGAAAAAGACAATATTTAAGGTCTCAAAGATGGATTGCCCTTCGGAAGAGAATCTAATTCGGATGAAGTTGGACGAAATTTCTAGTATTAAAAACCTTGATTTTGATATTCCTAATCGACAATTAACGGTTTTTCATATCGGAGAAATTCAAGAAACCGAAGCAGCTATTATTCAGTTGAATTTGGGCGGTCAAAAAATTAGTACAGAAAACACAGACATCACCGAGTTTGAGGAAGATAGCAATCAACAGAAGCTACTTTGGACGGTGCTTCTGATTAATTTCACCTTCTTTGGAATAGAAATGACAACAGGTTTTTTCTCCAAATCAATGGGATTAGTTGCCGATAGTTTAGATATGTTGGCAGATGCTTTTGTATATGGTATCAGCCTTTTTGCTGTTGGAGGAACGATTATTAAAAAGAAACGGATTGCACGACTGGCTGGTTATTTTCAAATAATATTGGCAATAATTGGTTTCGGTGAAGTGTTAAGGCGATTTTGGATGGTTGAAGAAATACCCGACTTTTCGACGATGATTATTGTTTCAATTTTTGCTTTGATTGCCAATGGACTTTGCTTGTTTTTATTGCAAAGGTCAAAGAGCAAAAATGAAGCACACATGAAAGCAAGTATGATTTTTACTTCAAATGATGTGATTATCAATCTGGGCGTAATCACAGCAGGAGTTCTAGTGAATTGGCTCGATTCTAATCGACCAGATTTAATTATTGGGACAATTGTTTTTCTGTTGGTGGTTAGAGGCGCGAGGCAGATTTTACAAATTGCGAAGTAAAAGAGAGTATTTTGTAAATCTTGTCTAATATTTTTTAGCTTTAAAAATCAACACACCTTTTTAATAAAAAATGTATGAAAAACTTTTATTTAGCCTGTTTTACGGTTTTACTTTCTTCGTCACTCTTTGCGCAATCAATAGGAGATACCGTGGAAGTAAAAACCTTTAATTATACCCAAACTTACGGCATCAATCAATGGTCAGGAGGTATTCGAGATACCGTTATTGGCTTTCCAAACGCCCCTAATGTATCTTACGAAAAAATTTTGATGTTGTATAATATGCGATGCAAAGATGCCAATGTATCAACAGGAACACAACGAGACTTGGGGTGTGGAGAATGGGATATTTCATGTAATACTTACATTCACGATGCTAATTCCATTGACTCGGTAGCAGCAGCAATCAGTTCTCATTCTATCTCAAATTTTTCGGGAACGAGTTTTGATTACAACACGCAACCAACTTACAATTACAATAGACAATTCCAACCGAGTGTCGTTATAGCTAACATTATCAACGAAACACAATCAACCGTAGGTACAGGTACTTTGTCGCTTTCTAATGTAATTTCTACAACGGCTTATAACGGAAAAACCCAATACCTATTCACAGCAGCAGAATTATTGGCAGCAGGCGTAACGGCAGGTGATTTGAATGGTTTGATGCTAAAAGTAGTCAGTGGATCAGAGTCTGCTAACTTCTTACGAGTTCGAGTAAAATCGACTACAAAAACTACTTTATCCGCTTCTAATTTGGATGAAATAGGCTTTACAGAAGCTTATTTTCATCATACGACTTTTACATCTGGACAAAACCGTTTGCAGTTTCCTACGGTTTTTAATTGGAATGGCACATCGAATATTATTGTAGAATTGTCTTTTACAAATATGAATTCGAGTAATGCTATTGCTTTTGAAGGCACTAATACAGGAGCAAATACGGGAATTTATTCAGGTGGAGATAAGTTGCAAAACTTCAATGGCTCAAATTATTTAGAGGCAGATAATTATAATGGTGTAACGGGTAATACGCCTCGAACGATGGAAGCGTGGATTAATACATCAGTGAGTAATAAAGAAATTTTGAGTTGGGGAATTAATAATGCGACCAAAAAATGGATTTTGAGAGTCAATGGTAACGGAACACTCAGAGCCGAAGTGAATGGCGGTTATATTTATGGTACAACAAATATCAGAGATGGGCAGTGGCATCATGTAGCCTGCGTTTGGTCTGGTTCAAACATTACACAAGCCAAACTCTATGTTGACGGTGTATTAGAATCAGTTGGAGCAAGTGCTTCTCAAGGCGTGAACACTAGTACAACTACCAAATTGACAGTCGGTCATGGCTTTAATAATACTTATTTTAATGGAAATATTGACGAAGTGCGTATCTGGAACACCGCACTTTCTGCGACTACTCTTTACGATTGGAAGAACAAAGCCATAGACGCGACTCATCCTAATTACAGTAATTTACAATTGTATTATCCATTGAACGAAGGTACTGGTAGTGTAATAACAGATGCAAGTACGAACGGTAATAATGCTACGGTTAAAAACGGTAGCGTGTGGGAAGAAATGGAAGGCGTTAATCTATTTAAGGATTTTCATAGCACACAAGAACGTCCGAATATTACCTTTTTACAAGGAAATTATAACCAAACGATTGTAACGGATACGATTTTGGATGCCATTCAAAATACATCTCATGCGGTTAATGAATATCAAATTGTATCCAATTATGGTTTAGTTAAAAATGATAGTATCGCGCTTATTTCTGCCAATAACTATTGGGCAGCAGGTGGCTATGAGTATTATTATGATAATGGAGTAGCCTATGATTCGACATTGATAACGATAGATGGAACGATAACTCCAACTACTTTGAATTATCAATTACGTAACCCAATGAAGTATGAAATCATGTCTTTTGTTACACCTTATGGTGTTAATTTGGATTTAGGTGCAAATGGAAAAACATGGGTTTACGATGTAACCGATTTTGCGCCAGTACTAAAAGGTAACAAAAGAATGACTATCGAAAGAGGCGGTCAATGGATGGAAGATATGGATATTCGATTTTTGTACATTGTCGGTACACCACCAAGAGACGTATTGGATATTCAGCAAATTTGGAAAGTAGAAAGCAAAAACTACACGTCTATCATAGCAGATAATAGTTTTGCACCAAAAGCAATGATGATGAATCCGAATGGTAGTTCATTTAAAGTGCGTTCTGCTATCTCTGGACATGGGCAAGAAGGTGAATTCATTCCAAGAGCACACTTCTTGAATGTTGATGGTGGAACAGAAGAGTTCGTTTGGCAAGTGTGGAAAGAATGCGCAGAAAATCCAATTTTCCCACAAGGCGGTACATGGATTTATGACCGTGCGGGTTGGTGTCCTGGAATGTCAACAGATATAGAAGAAAGTGATATTACGCCTTTCGTGACCGCAGGTCAGTCGGCAACGCTTGATTATGGCGTTTATACGGCTTCTGGAGATTCTCGTTATATCGCCAATCATCAGTTGGTATCTTACGGTGCAGCTAACTTCACAACCGATGCAGCTATTACAGATATTGTCACGCCTTCGAGCAAAGTTGAATATTCCAAGTCAAGTGTGACTTGTGGCGAACCAACTATTGTTATTCAAAATACAGGGGCGAATGCTTTGACTTCGGCAACTATCGAATATTGGGTGAATAGTGCAGCAACAAAGCAAACTTATACTTGGACGGGAAATTTAGCATTTATGGAGAAAGAAACGGTTGTTTTGCCAGTGTCTGCTGCTTTATGGACAGACATTGCAGGAACTAGCAATACTTTTTACGCAGAAATATCTGCTCCAAACGCAGCGACTGATGAGTATAATTATAATAATACAATGACTACTGATTTTGAAATTCCAGATGTGTTACCAGCGACTTTTGCCATTCGTTTCGGAACGAATAGTCAAGGAAATGAAAGCCGTTATTTCATTTACGATGATATAGGTAATACCGTTTTTTCTCGTCAAGGACTAGCTAATAATACTGAATATCGAGATACTTTTTCTTTACCAATGGGCTGTTATTCTTTGGTTATTCAGGACTCGGATGATGATGGAATTGACTTTTGGGCTAACAATGACGGTTCAGGTTCTTTTAGAATATATCGCACAGATATACCTGTTCCTATCAAAACTATTGAACCTGATTTTGGCGGTTCTTTTACTTATAATTTTACAGTAGAATTCCCTTTACCGACTACTACGGCACCTCAAACGGCGGAAGTTAAAGTATTTCCAAATCCTACAAGTGATTATTTTGTAATAGAAACGGAAGAACTAAAATATGCAACGATTGAAGTACTTAATGCAATCGGTCAGCGTATCGAAATTCCAAGTTTCAATTCTGGCAATCAGCAACTTTTCAAAACGCAAAATTTACCAAAAGGTATTTACATTGTAAATGTAAGAATAGGCGAAGAGTTAACAACTAAAAAGGTTATTATTGAGTAAAAAGTCAATTTTTTTGATTTAAATGAAGTCAGACCTTGCAAACTTTAGATTTGTAAGGTCTGATTTTTTTATGAATTTTCTTACTTTAGATCATACCTTATAATGATTACTAATATTGATTATATTTTTGTAATTAGCTTATTACTGGTTTTATAATGAGTAGGGAATCTGTGCTAAACAATTGCTATCTTTTTAATAGCTATTATTTAGCTCAAATTTGTTGAAGAAAGAATCAAGTTATTTTATAAAATTTCTAAACTATATTTATGATAAGTATAAAAAAGATACATATAAAAAATTTTAAATCTTTTAAAGATGTAACTATACATTGTAACCCAACTTTAAATGTATTTACGGGCGTAAATAATGCTGGAAAAACAACTGCTTTAGAAGCTATTTCTTTATGGTTAGAATGTTTTAACACATTAATTTATGAGTCGCGTGCAAAGCGAAAAAATTTAAATATAGACAAGGGAGATTTTGTTTTTACTATTAATCAAAATATTAGATATAAATCTTTTGAGGAAGTAAGTTCTGTACGCAGCCCTAATTATGATAGTGTTTTTCATAATTTAGAAAAGGAAAATACTATTACAATTTCTTTAACTTTTCAAGATGAGGAATCAACTATAGAAATACCATTCGAAATAAAAGGAGGAAAAGGAATGTTGTATGAATTTAAGTTAAAAACTAAAACTTTTGATTACAAACTATTAAATACTTTTTTTAAAAATTTTCCATATCCAATAAATCTCATTTATTCTTCACCAATTGCAGCCTTAAAGTCTGTGGAAAATTTTGTGCCTCAGCCAAGAATAGAAGAAGAAATAAGGAATCGAAACTCCACGGCATTTCTAAGAAATCGATTAATTAATTTATATAATAATCCTTCAAATAAATATCAAGATTTTCTTAAAAACTTAAATTTAATACTAAGTAGTACTACATCAGAAAGTATTAATTTTTATTTTTTGAGTAACTTTAACACAGATGTAAAGGCAATTGTAAAGGTGAAACTAGGTAGTAGTGGGCCTAAAATAGACTTGTCTTTAGTTGGTAGCGGAACATTACAAATTATAGAAATTCTTTTAGCCATTTATCAAGAAAAGAATGATTTTAATATTATCCTTTTAGACGAGCCAGACTCTCATATACATCGAGATATTCAAAAGCGACTCCTGAAAGTTTTAGTAGAAAATGTATTAAATACTCAAATTTTTGCGACAACGCATAACGAAAGCCTTATTCGTAGTTTGCCGCCAAGCTATTTATTTCACTTACAAGCAAAACCTAATACAGAGTATTATCCAATTATCAGAGAAAATAAAACTGGCCCCAAAAGAGGCTTACAACCAAGCCATCACATTAAAATTTTAGAGTCATTAGGAAGCGAATCAGCCCTTGATTTTGTAAATGCAATGGAGGCTGATAAATTAATTCTAGTAGAAGGAAGAGATGATGGTCAATATATCCAAACAATATTAGATAATAAATATTTGAATAGCCAGCAAAATATAATGTATTGGTCTTTTGGGGGGATTGATGAAATTTTTGAAAATATAACAGTATATCAAAAATTGTTTGAACAAATAAAAAATGGAAAAACACTTTGGGATAAATCAATTTTGATTTTTGATAGTGACTTTATCACAGATACACATAGACAAAAGTTGGCTACAAAATTAAAAGATAAATTAGGTATTCCTGTATATATATGGAGTTCATATACCATAGAATCAAGTGTATTGACAGAGGTTAATAAGTTTATTTTATTATTAAGTGAGTTTATTAAAAACCGTGATGAAAGAGTTTCTATTCAAATTAATAATTTGCAGGATAAAGTATTAAGAGAGATAGAAAAAATTGCTTTAGAAAAGGTGAAAAAATTAGAACAAACAGATGAAAGTATTAAGATATATAATTTAATCAAAAATAAAAGAGATAAGTTGGATACACGATTAAAGATTAAAAAAGTTTTTGAAAGTGATGCTGCAATACAACCTAATTATATTAATTGGGCAAAACAAAAGCTAAATGCGAACCAAATAGAACATTTAGCAACAAAAGATGATGTTCATCAAATTATTAAAAATGTAATGACTAAATTCGGACTTACATTGGATGAAGATATAGATAGATATTTTACAGATTTTATAAAGGGAGCAAATACTACTCTTTGGTTTTCAGAATGGGATAAAATGATAGATGTTGTAGAAAGTAATACTTCTAGGCTTTAAATTTACCAAAAAATATTTATTTTGTCAATGTAAGAGTAGGCGAAGAGCTAACGACTAGAAAGGTTGTTATTGAGTAAAAAGTAAAGTTTTTTGATTTAAATGAAGTCAGACCTTGCAAATTTTAGAATTTGTAAGGTCTGATTTTTTTATTAAAAATAGCTCGATTTTTAGGCAAGTTTATTTACAAGAAGAAGTCAATTTATCTCTACTCGCTTCGTTTCAACCCCTTTTTTAAAAGAAATTTGCAAAAAACGTCCGCTTTGCCAACTCTCAAAGTATTCCCTATTATCCTCTAAATCAGGCACTGTAAAAGTTCCTTTCCACGGTTTACCTTCTTTATAATACCCAACTGACTTGAAGGTTTTTCTTTGTCGTTCACTATAAGCAAATCGAATATGCTTCCCTACGCGTAAATCATTTTTGTAATTAAATTTATTAATCAAATCACCATTCTCACTGAAATTTTGAAATTCGCCATGCTTAACTTGGTATTTAAAATAATTCCTCCCAATTAACACATTTCTAATCTTCGCAGTAATCACAGCTTTTTTACCTTTCGGCAAATAATGTTCTACAAGACGTAAAGTGCCATGTTTATCATACATTTCGACTTTGCCATCGACTAAACCGCCTTTGTATGTCATTTTCCATTCTGCTCCATTTTCTAAAATACGAACGTATTCACCATGTAGTAAGCCATTTTTATAATTAGCAACAAATGAGTTTTTACCGAACATATAAGAAAAACTGCTTTCGCTCATCAATTCACCATTAGCAAACTTCATTGCTGTTATTACGGAGCCATAAAAAAAGTTCTTATGTTCTTTTTTTGTAATTAAGCCATCAAGTTGACCTTTTTTCAATTGCCCTTTTGTCGCTATTTTATAATAATCATATACTTGAAAAACGCCATCCAAGGAATCTTCTGCTAGAAACAGATAATCTTCTCCTTTAAATTTTAGTTTGGTCAACTTACTTTGAGGTTCATTCGGCTTAAACTCTGCGACTAATCTATTCTTTTTGTTATAAATCTGTTCAACAACATATTTCCCATTTTTGACAACAGAAACTTGTTTGAACTTGCTATATATATGACGATTGTACCCCGAAGAAGGAATTAATTCAAGATCCGAATAATCGGATACTAAATGTATATCTGAAGGGAAAACTTCGAAGTCTAACCAATTAGAAACTAGGCTATCTGTGTAAGTTTGTATGCGATTAAAGGTTCTATCTTTAAAGCTCTCTTTTAGTTTTTTGGAGATTTTATTTGGAATAATATATTTCAATTGAACCTTATATTTGCCTAAAGGCAAGCCATAAAACTTCGACCAACCATATTGATTTTTAGTTATTGCTTCAAAAACATTAAAGATTTTGGAAAGCCTTTGCCTTTCGATATATGTTTTGTTAACAGCTTTATCATCTTGAAAATCTAAATCGTCAACAGATATTCCTGACCAATCAGAAACTATTTCATAGCGTTTTCCATCTTCATTTTGAATAGTAATCCCCCAAGGGCTATATTCGACATCTTCCGAAACAACCTTATATAAAATTGATTTTTGTGGAAAATCTTTTGCAAAACTAACTATTAAAACGGGTGGGTTTGAAGTAGAGACATTCTCACTGGTGTTAATATTGATTTGAATTTGAGTATGAGCGGTAATATTCGTTAATAAAATTATAGTTATAAAAACGGCTTTTTTACAGGAAAATATTGAAGTCATTAGGTGTTATTTTTTATTAAAAATAGCAATTGTTTCTAACAAAAAAAGGGCTACCATTCTTATTTTTAGAAATACATTAGAAAATTTATTAATTTCATAGCGAATAGAAAATCAAGAAATCAGCTAAAACACTTAAACCATAAAACCATGAAAGTTCAATTTTGCGGTGCAGCTCAGCAAGTCACAGGAAGTTCACACCTCATTACACTAGACAGTGGCTACAAAATCTTATTGGATTGTGGTTTATATCAAGGAAGCGATGATGAAATGGCGAATTTTAATCAAAAATTCCTGTTTAATCCATCCGAATTAGATTGCTTAATCATTTATTTTTATTTCCAAGCATTAAAATTTCGCTGGCTATAATTTCAGTAACATAGCGTTTGTTACCATCTTTATCATCATAACTTCTGCTCGTTAATTTACCCTCTAAAGCAACCTCACTACCTTTTTGTAAATACTTTTCTATTATCTCTGCTGTTTTGCCCCAAGCAACAACATTGTGCCATTGTGTATCTTCTATTTTATCGCCCTTTGCATTTCTGTACGATTCGTTTGTAGCTATAGAAAACTTAGCTAATTTTTTACCAGATTCTAAATTTTTAATTTCAGGACTCATACCTAGGTTTCCGATTAATTGTACTCTGTTTTTTAAATTGTTCATAATGTAAAATTTTATGGTTTATAAAGTTTAATTTGTTTTACCTGATTTGTTCAGATTTGATGAGGCAAAGTAAAGCTGGTTTAAAAAGATAAGTCGGTTACTAAGTGTTTGTTTTCGTTTATAGTCGAGTGTAACCGTTTGTAGTCGTTTGTAAATAATAAATTTGTACCTTTATCAGATGGAAAAGAAAAAATGTTTAGAATGTTCAGAGCCCTTTGTAGGTAGGGTAGATAAAAAGTTTTGTTCAGATTCTTGCAGAAACACTTTCAACAATAAATTCAATAAGGATACTACCAACTTGATGCGAAAAACCAATAGAGTCCTTCGTAAAAACCGCTTGATTTTATCAAAGTTGAATCCAAATGGGAAATCAAAAACTACAAAGAAAACATTGATTCACAACGGGTTTGACTTTAATTATCATACCAACACTTATATTAC
>CAKZLT010000072.1 GCA_937127195.1 uncultured Saprospiraceae bacterium | reverse complement strand
GTGCAGGAATGGCGCCATTACGTTCACACTTGTTCCACATATTCCACACGATGAAGACAACTGATAGAAAAGTTTCTTACTGGTATGGTGGACGTACAAAAAGAGAATTATTCTACATTGATGAGTTTAGAGCTATCGAGAAGGAATTCCCGAACTTCAAATTCTATGTGGCATTAGATAATCCTCTTCCAGAAGATAACTGGGAAGTGAAAGAAGATATCAATGACCCGAATGGAGATGGTTTCAAAGGATATATTATGAGCGTTTGCCATGATAAATACTTGAAAGATCACCCTGAGCCAGAAGAAGTAGAGTACTACTACTGTGGACCTCCAGCAATGGCATCTTCTATCCAAAATACTTTGGATGCATTAGGTGTACCAGAAGAAAATATTGCATTTGATGATTTCGGTTCGTAGCTATTACATCACTTCATAATAAGAAAGCGCTTATAGGAAATATTTCCTATAAGCGCTTTTTTTGTTTGGTTCTTGAGTAATACTAACCCATGTTCAGAATGATAACTAACTGCGTATTTTATCTTACTCTTCATTATTTTCTTCGTCCGTAGCTATGGCTATGCACTCAAAAAAGCGTTTCGTCTAATACAAAAATCTAAATTTCATATTAAGAATTCTTATTTATAAACAAGTCTATTAATGCTAAACTTAAAGGCTCTTTGACAATTTTTGCAGAGAAGGCAAAATTATCAAAGAGCCAGTATTTTGAATGATGAATTTAAAATTTTGAATGAACTATCACTGTTTCACTCAAAACCCTATTAGTGTCCACCCGAAAAATGGGTAGTAGTCGGTTTTGATTTATCTTCTTTAATAAATAAGGCAAAACATCCACCTATCATTAAAAACACACCTGCTAATTTGAGTACATTCACAGGATTATTACCCAACCAATCATAAACAAAATACTGCATGGTGAATATTTGAATAATCATTGGGAGGACAATAAACATATTGAAAATGCCCATATATACGCCTGTTTTGTCTTTTGGTATAGAACCTGCGAGCAATTGATATGGCATTGCCATCATAGAAGCCCACGAGATACCCAAACCAATCGTATATAAATACAATGTGGAAATCTCAATACTTCCCGAACCAAATGGGTTAGGTAAGCTAAATAGTATCTCAGTATTGCTTAGATATGGAATGGCTAAAATGCTCAGTCCTCCGATGAGTAATGCTACAAAATGAACGCCTTTCGCACCAATTCTTAAAGCCAAAGGAACGAGTAGAAAAGCAACCAACACACAAAAAATATTGTAAGTACCATTCATTTGTCCCGTAAGTACTTGGGCGGTTTTGAAGCCATCTGTCGTTTCGTCAAGCGTTCCAAATAGGGAAAAAGATAAACCAGAAGTCAAGTATTGCCAATAGCAAAACATGGCATACCACGAGAAAAGCTTAACAGGAATCAGTTGTTTCATGACCAATGGCATTTCCTTAATCGCTTCTACGATTTCATTCCAGGTTCTAGTAATGATGTTTCCTTTTTCTTTTGCTGCTTTTAATTGTTGTAGTTCTTCCTCGGTTGGAGGATATTCTTTGGTGGTGAATACAGAATATAGAACGGAAGCAATGGAAGCAAATGCACCAATGGAAAATGCCCAATAGGTCGATACAGGAATACCGTTTTCCATAGTATCAGATAAAGCAAAAACGCCTACCGATATTAGAATGGCTGGTGTAAAGTTAGCCAATGTAATACCCAAACCTGTAAAGAAACTTTGCATCAAAAAGCCCAGTGAAAGTTGGTCTTGATTCAGTTTATCAGAAATAAATGCTCGATAAGGTTCCATTGCGATATTATTGGCAGCATCAAGTATCCACAAAAGGCTGGCTGCCATCCATATCGTTTTTGAATAAGGCATCAATACCAAAGCAACACTGGCTAATATAGCTCCAATCAAGAAAAAGGGTTTTCTTCGTCCAAATCTTGGCGACCAAGTGCCGTCACTTACCGCACCGATAATGGGTTGAATAAGCAAACCTGTAACGGGACCAGCTAACCAAAGGATAGGAATTTCATGTTCACTTGCCCCAAGGTATTTATAAATGGCACTCATATTACTTTGCTGCAATCCAAAGCTAAACTGAATACCAAAGAAGCCGATATTCATATTCCAAATCTGCCAAAAATTCAATCTCTTTTTTATACTCATTACTTACTAGGTTTTATTTTTTATCAGAGAATTTTAATTCTTAGGTTTCATTCCTAAACAAACAATTGAGACATTTCTCCATTTTCAGAAAAACTAATATTCATCTGCATTGAAGTGAGGTCAATGAACAACTGAGCCTTATCATTTTGGTTATTCCAGTGAATATGAAGAATATGCTTAGGCGTTTCTAATAGCTCAAATTCACCGTTAAATGCAGGATGGTTATTTCTAAAAATCATTAATTTTTTAAATGCCTGTATCAGTGGTCTTTCTAAGTGAGCATTAATTTCCTCTTTAGAATAATAATGTCGATTAATATCTCTACCCACATTTGTTTTTTCTAGTAATTCCATATCATTTTCTCCTGCAAAAAGTCCTACATAATAGACTTGAGGAATGCCTGGAACAAAAAACTGAATAGCTCGTGCCATTAAATAAGCCGCTTCATTTCTACCTAGAGCATCAAAATAGGTGCAATTAACTTGGTATAAATCTAAATTAGAAGCCGCCGCCCCTGTTGCTTTTAAACTATTTCCGTTACTGTTTTTGTGAATTGTTTCCACAATTTCATCCAAAACATCATCTTCAATCAGTCCTGGTTTGCCATTTTCAGCGCCTACATCCACAATGCCAATGCCATCATGAGTGTCTAAGACAGTAATCGCATTTCGAGGACTGACCGCTAACCATTTTTTTAAACTCTGAGCATTTTTGTTGAATAAAGTATCTAATACCAAAACAGGTAAGGCAAAGTCATAAACATAATCGGTGCGTTTGGCAATTTCGATTTGAGTTTTGTAGTAAGAATGAATTTCTACTAATATTTCGATGCCTTTGGCTTTAGCTTTTTTAGATAATTCGTCAATGAAATCAAAGGTTTCTTCAATCATAAAACAAGAAGTGCCTGGCTTTTTGACAGCATACCCAGCAGCATCTAATCGAATCATTTTTACGCCTCCTTTCTCAAATACATCTAAAATACCTTCCAGATATTTTTGACCTATTTCATGTTTGACATCAATATCAATTTGGTTTTTTGTAAAAGTTGTCCAAATCAATTTATTTGAACCATCACCAAATTTGAAATTGGTAAACGGCAAACTAGGGCGAGGGCGATAAATAGCCAAAATATCTGCTTCTTTTGCTCCATCAGGAAAGACAGAATCAAAACTCAAAAACATAGGAGCATACTCAGAGGCTTGACCTTTTTGTAGATAATCCTTGAATTCAGCAGATTGGGCAGAAACGTGATTGACTATCAAATCTGCCATAATATCAACCGTTTCACTCAAAGATTTCAGGTCTTCCCAATTACCCAATCTTGGGTCAACTTGCTGGTGATTGATTGGGTCAAATCCTGCATCTTCACCATCTATCGGATAATAAAAAGGTAAGATGTGTACACCTCCAAAAAGTCCTTTCAGTTGATTGTCAACCAAGTCTTTTACCTCTGTTAGATTTTTAGCTCCAAGTCTATCTACATAGGTGATTAGTTGAATTTTATTTGTCATTATTTTTTGATTTTAAGAAACCCAAATCTAGTTTCGTATTTGTCTTATTTTTGAAAAAATATTAAATACCTCCTGTTATTATCTTTAAATCTTCGGCTCTTTGACAATTTCTGCATCAGAACAAAAATGAGACAAAAAAGCGACCGATAGGAAGCGTTTTGTTTCATCTTTTTCTGATTCCTAGCAGAAATTATCAAAGGCCCAAATTTTCTATCATTACTTTGCTCATTTCAATAAAGACTTCGTAATTTATTCAAAGCACGGCTTGTCTTGTTTCGTACACTTTGGTATTTAATATTCAAGACATCTCCTATTTCTTTATTATCCAAATTTTCATAATACCTCAAATGAATAATTTCTTGTTGTGTTTTTTGTAACTTGGAGATGGCTCGTTTTAGTTTTAATTTTTGATGATAATTTTCATTGTTATATGCTTCTTTGGCAATGAATTTATCTTCTACAGAAGGTTCTGACATTACTGGAAAACTATCTGAATAATGATGAGCTAGGTGTTTTTTAGAGGAATGAAACAACCTGCGCCTAAAAGAACTAAATAGATATGCTTTAATGAAGGTCACGTTATCTAAGTGTTTAGCTTCCCAAAGCTCCAAAAAGAAGTCTTGTAACTCATCTTTAATCCGCTCTTCGTTAGGTACTAGCTTCAACCCATAGAAGTATAGTATCTCGTAATAGTCAGCTATTATATGTTCAAAATTTGATTTCATTGTTTGTTCTAATCCGTTTTGGTCGTTAATGTTTGAGCGATAAGCAGTGCCGTTCAAAAAACTACACTGCATTTATTTATCGCTTCTTTCCTAATCGTCATTAAACTCACTAAACACTTATTGTTCTTTTATTTTGAATAAAATTTAATACATCGTCCTCTTTAATAGTTGGTGTCCCTCCTGCTTTAGTGGCTACCAAAGCTCCTGTTGCACAAGCAAACTTTAGACATTCTTGCCATGATGCTTGATGGAACATCTTAAAAATGAAAGCTGCCAAAAATGCATCTCCACTACCAACCGTGTCTTTTACCGTAACAGGAAAACCTTTTTGATGATAAAAAATGTTATCATGTGTGCAGTATGCTCCATCCTTACCTGCTGTCACGATTAGCGTTTCAATATTAAATTTGTCTTTAATCAAAGACATTTGTTGCTTTATATCATTTGTTTTGCCATACCAACCAATGATTTCCTCTAGTTCCTCATCATTCATTTTTACGATATTGGCTTTTTTAAGAAGGTCTTCTATCAATGCCTGCTCATAGAATGGAGGTCGTAAATTGACATCAAAAACAGTCTTTTTTGCTTTTTCTATTAATTGCAATAAGGTTTGATAGTTGCTTTTATTTCGACAACTCAAACTACCGAAAAGTAATATATCAGAAGCAGAAACATGCTTTTCTATATCGCTGTCGGGATCTAAAAAATCCCAAGCTACAGGTTTAACTATTTCATAACTGGCACTTCCTTTTTCATCTAGTGTCACTTGAACTGTACCTGTTGGAAAAGTATGATTCGTATATAATAAGTCCGTCTTTATTTTATTTTCATAGAAAAAATCCCTTAATCCTGTTCCTAATTCATCATTACCTGTTGCGCTTATTATTTGAGCATTTATACTAAAACTATTAGCATGAAAGGTTACATTTAAAGGAGCTCCTCCAACTACTTTGCGCTCAGGAAATATATCCCAAAGCACTTCTCCAAAACAAATCATTGATTTTTTAGACTCCACTTTTATTTGAATTAATTTGTTTAAACGTTTAAACAAGATTGTAAAAAATTTAATTTAGTTAGAATAGGCTTATTTGATAACCAACTCTCCTGTTACCGTTTCTTGAATTATATCGGAATTATTTTCGTTAATTTTTGATATTAAAAATTGAACAGCTTTTTGTCCCATTTCCTCCAAAGGCTGTTTATAATAACTAATAGGAGAAGAATAAATATCGTAGAATTTTGCCTCATCCACCGCCATTATTTCTATATTATTTGTAATATTTAACTGATGTTGAATCATGTATTTTAATCCATACATGGTCAATCTATCCGTTGAAAAAAGTATGGCATCTAAGTCTGTATATTCTTGTCTTAAAGCATCTATTTCTTTTGCAACATCTTCATCAAAGTGTGCTAACCTTATTTCTTTTACCATATTTTCCGTAGTTATCTCAGCTTCTTTACAGGCTTTAATAAATCCACGTTTCCTTTCAATTATGTGGAATAGGTTAGATTGAAGCGTAATAAATCCAATTTTCTTTCTATTATTTTTTATCAATTGCTTCGTTGCCGAATAAGTTGAAAAATAGTTATCATTAACAATATAGTTAAAGGAAGTATTAGGAAAATATCTATCCATTAAAACATAAGGAAAATTCGTACTGTGAAGTCGTTCGATTTCTATTTTTGAATTTTCTGTTGGTAAAATAATTAATCCATCTACCTGTCGATTAATGAAAACTTCTATCAACTCTTTAAACTTGTCTTCTTTTTCGTATGTGCTACCAATTAAGACATTATATTTATATGAAAGCAGCTCACTTTCTATAATTCTTGTGATTTGTGTTGAAAATGGATTATCCAAATCAGCCAAAATCAGCCCTATGGTGTTACTTTTTTGTGTTTTTAGTCCTTTAGCAAAATGATTAGGGCGATAATTCAGCCTCTTTGCAACTTCTTTTATGCGGTCAGCCGTTTCCTTTTTTATCCTGTTCAAATGTCGCCCATTCAATACGTAAGAGACCAAAGCAGTTGAAACATTGGCTTCTTCTGCAATATCCTTCAATTGAATTTTTTTTGTTTTCGACATATTGAATATTTAACATTTAATACAAAGACAATTTAATTTAATCGTTTAAACAAAGGTAGAAAAAAAATTTCATTTTGATTAAAAAAATATTGATTTACCTTTTTGGAACGAGTATTTATTCCTTTTTTTTTTAAAAAACATCAACTATCTTCTCATGTACGGATAAAAGGAAAGACATTTTATCAAAAAAAAAGTCTAATCAGCTAATATGAAATAGCAGGTTATGTTTAGTAACATCATTTATCTATCCAATTCTCCAAAAGAGAAATTGCTTAAAGAAGCAGGGATAAATAATCGGTATCTTTTTTTGAAGACCTTGATAGACTTGATAAAGCCAGACGATGTAAGAAAAATATCAGTTGGATGTTATTGTTTTTTTATAAAAATAAAGTCGAAAACAGTATTTAAAGTAGCTTTATGTATAAAAAAGAAACTTTTTATAAAGTTAAAGCTAGGAATAGATTAAAAAATTCTAGAATATAATTTCTAAGTGTTACTTTTACACTTAGTTTTCAAAAACGACCTAACTAAATAAAATTCAGAGGATATTCAAAGTATTCTATCTGAATGCAATACTGGTAATATGAAAAAAACTATAGTTCAAACTTCTCTGTTATTTGCATTGATATTCGTATTAACAATAACAAGCTGTCAAGAAAAAACGGAAACGGTAGAAAAGGAAAAAATTGAAGTCTATGAAGGACAACAAGAATGGACAAAAGATAAAACTATCTACGAAGTCAACCTCCGTCAATATGCTGAGAATGCTACATTCAATACTGTAGCAGCAGATTTATCGCGCATCAAAGACTTAGGAATAGATATCATTTGGTTTATGCCTATTTATCCAATTAGTGAAGCCAAAAAGAAGCCACCTTTAGGAAGCCCTTATGCGGTTGCAGATTATAAAGCAGTTAATCCAGCTTATGGTACACTCGAAAGCTTTAAGGCTTTTGTAAAAAAAGCACACAAAATGGATATGTATGTGATTTTGGATTGGGTGCCTAATCATACAGGCTGGGATCATCCTTGGATTACAGAGCATCCAGCATTTTATACACAAAATGATAAAGGAGAAATTATCGACCCGATTAATGAGGAAACAGGGGAGTCATGGGGATGGACAGATGTCGCAGATTTGAATTACAATAATCAAGAGATGCGTTCAGAGATGATTAGCGACTTAAGGTATTGGTTAACAGAATGTGATATTGATGGTTATAGAATGGATGTAGCGCATGGAGTACCACAAGATTTTTGGGTGGCTTGTAATGATTCTTTGAGAGCAACTAACCCTAATATATTCATATTAGCCGAAGCGGCAAATCCTCGATTACGCAATTCTGGCGGATTTGAAGCGACTTACGCTTGGGATTTGGCGAAGGTCATTTATGGAATTGGAGCAGATACCTTGCCTGCTAGTGCAATTGATGATTATTACACAAAAGATACAACCGCATTCAAAAGTGGTTATCACATGTTGTTCACCACTAATCATGATGAAAATACTTGGCACGGAACGGTATTCGAACGATTAGGAGAGCATCATAAGGCTTTGGCGGTTTTCGCAGCTACTTTTCAGGGAATGCCTTTAATCTATAATGGGCAGGAAGCACCTTTAAAAAAGCGTTTGGAGTTTTTTAAAACCGATGCTATTGATTGGAACGGCTATGAATACACGAATTTCTATAAGACATTAATGACACTCAAAAAGCGTAATCAAGCACTTTGGAATGGGGAATATGGTGGCGAACCACAAAAAGTACAAACAGGTAATAATGACGAAACCTATGCTTATCTAAGAGAAAAAGATGGTGAAAAAATATTAGTTGTACTAAATTTTTCGGATAAGAAGCAAGAGCTGAAGCTTTCGGGTGAGGTGAATTATGCTGGAACATATACGGATGTTTTTATGAATGAAGCTAAAGATATTGCACAAAACGAAACTATAAAATTGCCTGCTTTTGGGTATTTGTTACTTTCTAATAAATAGATTTTTATTTTTTTAATACAAAAAAGGCTAATAATCAATGGATTATTAGCCTTTTTTGTATTTTTATATCTGTTTTTTAAAGTGCTAAACAAAAACTATTAACGATTATGAGACAAACTATTCAATTTTTAGCAATCTTCTTGATTGCATTATTTTGTACTATCCAAACTTTTGGACAAAAAGGAACGACTCGTATAGAACCACCTTTTTGGTGGGCAGGAATGGAAAATTCTAACTTAGAGCTTTTGATTTGTGATGCTTCTAAACCTATCAGTGGTTGGAAAGTAACGATCAAGAATGAAAATGTGATTTTGAAAAAAGCCCATAAGGTCGATAATCCACGATATTTATTTTTAGAATTGGAAATAAAAGCAGGTGCAAAAGCGGGCGAATTTCCAATTGAATTGACGGATGGGAAAGAAACAATTATTCACAGTTATCAACTTTTAAAACGAAAAAAAAGCCCTAAAACGCGTGGATTATCCTCTAATGATGCGATTTACTTGTTATATCCAGACCGTTTTTCTAATGGAAACCCAAAGAATGACAGTGTTCAAGGAATGAGAGAAGGAGCTGACCGAACTAATAAAGGTGGCAGACACGGCGGAGATATTGAAGGTATTATTAAGCACTTAGATTATGTGGAAGAAATGGGATTTTCTGCTATTTGGTTCAATCCATTTTTAGAGAATGATATGGAAAGTTATTCGTATCACGGTTACGCGATCACTGACCATTATAATGTAGATGCTCGATTTGGAGGTAATAAAATGTATCTCAAACTCGTCGAAGAATGCCACAAAAGAGGCATTAAGGTAGTTAAAGATATGGTTTATAATCATTGTGGAATCGAGCATGATTTGTATCGTGATTTGCCTGCGGTCAACTTTTTTAATAATGACGCAAAGTTTGTTCGGACAAATTATCGCGAGTCGGTACTTGTTGATCCTTATGCGTCCAAAAGCGATTTGAAAGCCTCGGTAGATGCGTGGTTTGATACTACAATGCCTGATTTTAATCAAAAAAACGATAGAGTAAAAGCATTTTTAATACAAAATTCTATTTGGTGGATTGAATACACTGGGTTGGATGCTTTTCGAATTGATACTTATTTTTATTCTGATTTGGAGTTTTCGGCTGCCCTCGGAAAACGCATTTATCAAGAATATCCAAACTTTGGAATGTTCGGTGAAACATGGGTTAAAGCGCATACGATGCAAGCCTATTTTACACAAAACAATGGCTTCCGAAATGAAGTCAATACTTCGCTTCAAGGTATAACGGATTTCATGTTATCGGATGCTTTGAAAAAGGCTTACAAAGAAAAAATGGGATTCACAGGTGGAATCGTTGATGTCTATTATGCGTTAGCACAGGACTTTTTATACGAAAATCCGTATCAAAATGTCGTGTTTTTGGATAACCACGATATTGCGCGTATCTATGTGGAAATGGGTAGAAATGAACAAAAATTCAAATCGACATTGGCTTTTTTATTCACGACTAGAGGTATTCCGTGTTTGTATTATGGAACAGAACTCATGATGGATCACGAAGATGGAGAAGACCACGGATTGATTCGAGCGGATTTTCCTGGTGGTTGGAAAGGTGATAAGAATAACGCTTTTACTAAAAAAGGACGAACGAAAACGCAAAATCTAGCTTATGATTATGTAACAGGATTATTAAAATATAGAAACAAAACGGCTGCGCTCAGAACTGGAAAATTGATGCAATTCGTTCCGCAAGATGGCGTTTACGTGTATTTTCGATATGATGATGAAAAAACGGTGATGGTGATAATGAATACAGATGACAATAGAGTAATAACGAATACAGAACGGTTTTCTGAAATAACAGGAGATTTTTCAAAAGCAACGGTTATTCCTTCGGGCAAAAAGTTATCGAATATAAAGAACATTTCATTAGCTCCTTTTGAGACGATGATTTTGGAGCTGAATTAAGTACGTGAGCAAAAGTAATCCCGTATTCTAACTCGTCTTTTTTCTGCTCTATTTCTTTGAAAAATATTCGTGTAGCTCGCTA